>NZ_BDUF01000106.1:42069-114248 GCF_002335525.1 Effusibacillus lacus | reverse complement strand
ATTAGGCTATTGTCGGTAATGTATATGAGGTTGGGGCGACAGCCAATGTGACGAAGTTTCGGTATTTTGCCGTCAAAGAGTTTGGCGGTAAACATCAATTGGAAGGTGAAGTCATTCAAGCGATATGTTTTGATTTCCTCTCGAATACAACGATAAGCGCCCCGGTAACTTGGTATGTGATTGATTCGGATGTTGAGGTGAGATGTTGCCAACCGCAAGTCCTGACTTTTGAAAAAAGAGAAACAGCAGAGAAATTCGTGAAGGGATTCGGTGGGAACATTTACTCCTTTACAGAAGCGATTGATCGAGTCCGCATCAAAATGAAGCATCAAGAGCCGCCTTGCGGCAAAGGATAGGGAGAAATGGAGGAAGAATCGTGCTCATGATTGCAATTGCTTTAATTTCCATCGGGGTTATGGCCGGATATACAGCATACTTGACATTTCGGCATAAGCAAAAACTAACATGTATGGCTGCCATGATGGTTGCTATGACTGCTTCCATGATGTCGAGTATATTGCTTGGAACTGTTCTTGGCATTTATACAAATGGACAAATGCTTATCCCAACAGTATTGGCTGTTTCGGCAGGCTTGGCAGTGGGGTATGTTACTGGAAGACCCGTAAGTCTGATGGCTGCTATGGATGGAATGGTTTCTGGAGTAATGGGAGGTATGATGGGAGCCATGCTGGGTGTCATGGTCCGACTCCAATCTCCTATGGTAGTGATCGCGTTTGTAAACCTTATCTATTTTATCGTAATGGTATTATTGGTGAAATTAATCCATGAGGAAGTGGGAACTACCGAACGAGCAGGAAATCAATTCGCTGAAAGAACAACTGTTACTTCTTCGAAATTAAAATGGTACATTGTTCCATTGACGTTTATCCTCTTGATCCTGGGGGCTAAAGCATCAGAAACCGGTGCCTTGTCAATTGAGAACCTTTTCGGGAATACCATTGTATCTACTAAGACAGAGTCCCCTGGAGAAGTTAAAGAAAAAAACGGGTTTCAGATAGTGGATGTCATCGTTAAGAAAGACGGGTATTCACCTGAAGAAATAAAGGTGAAAGCTGGAGTCCCGGTTAAGATCCATTTCAAAAAAGACTACGAGGGCGGCTGCCTCTCCTATGTATTGATAAAGGATTTTGACATTACTCAGAAACTGCAAACAGGGACAACAACGATCGAGATTAACCCTAAAACATCAGGGACTTACAAGTTCACATGTGGAATGGAAATGTATGAAGGTACTATAATTGCTCAGTAGATTACACCATTGATGAAAAATCACAAAATGTGATTAAAACGCTTATATGAAGACCCCCTCATATGATTTAGAAGGGGGTCTCATCATATTCAAATCCGCGTAGCTTGGACTGCCCTAATTAGATAATCAGTTTCGCGACGCATGTGATCGGCTAGGGAGGGTGGGAAATTCGCATGTCCGCCGGGGATTCTACAAGCACGCATCTGTTCGAACGTGTTCTCTAGATACCTTCTCCAGGAACGGGATAGTTGCAAGGTGTCGCGGTTGAGTTTTCGAATGTTCCCCTGTTCGTCTTCCACTTCATTTGCCTGTTCCCTCAGGTTTTGAAAATCCATTTGGAATCTTTCCGCTTCCCTAATAAACCTTTGTTGCCCTTTGGTTAAAAACGAGAAGCTAAGATGAAAGGCGTGTTCCATATGAATGCGGGACCAAAACAGCGTTTCTTCGAGGGCGATTTTCTTTCGTTGGGCAAGCGGCATTGTAGAAATTAATTTTATGGGGACAGATTTGAGACGTCCCGTACCATCTGGTATACCGACGCGTCTGCGGGTGAATGTCAGTTTCCCTTTACTTTTCCGAAGGATAGACCGGAAAAAGTCAGCTTCCCGACGTATGTGATCGACCCAATTTATGTTTCCCCGTTGATGCAGGTAAGGGTTATCACCCATGGAGGATAAAAGAGGCAATCGTCTATGAACCGTAAACGAAACAGTCCCTCTCAGACTGGACTTCTATTGACATATCCCCCATGGGGGGATATGATTGAGAGTGATTTTGACTTCAAGGAGTTGGACTTATGTCTCATTCGCCATCACAGAATCACAGACATTCAGAACAAGATCATCACCTCCAGCGCAAACGTATCGTCAATCGTTTGGCCAGAATTGAAGGGCATGTTCGATCGATCAAGCAAATGGCATTGGACGAGAGAGATTGCGGAGATCTCTTAATTCAGGTGGCTGCTGTTCGATCAGCTCTGGATAACTGTGGAAAACTGATTTTGAAAGATCATTTGGAAGGATGTGTGATGGAGGCGGCAAAATCAGGTAATGAGCAAGAGGTACTCAAGCAGTTGGAGGAAGCATTGGACAAGTTCATTCGGTAGACGGGAGAAGTTCAATGAAGACAGAACCACTGAAACAAGATACCGGCCGCCAGAGAAAGAACAAATGGAAAGCGATTCTGGCTTTGGCTCTTCCCGCGATAGGCGAGACTTTCTTTCAATCTATGGTAGGATTTGTTGACACATTCTTTGTTTCCAAACTGGGACTTGTCGAAGTAGCGGCCGTGGGGGTAACCAACGCGATTTTGCAAATTTATTTTTCCGTTTTTATGGCATTAGGCGTGGCGAGTACCGTGATGATTGCAAATCAGGTTGGTGAGGGAAATATCCCTCGGGCACGTCATATAGCAAAGCAGTCTATTCTGCTTGCCGGCTGGATCGGACTATTCTTTGGAATCATAACATTTATTTTTGCCAGTCCCATTCTTAAAATGATGGGGGCTGCAGAAATTGTGCTTGAACCGGCTGTCATTTACTTCCGTACAGTAGCGACCCCCTCAATTTTCATCTCACTAATGTTTATCCTGGGTAGTGTTCTACGTGGGGCTGGGGATACAAAATCTCCAATGAAGGTTAGCCTATGGATCAACTTATTGCACATTCTCTTAGATTATATTTTGATTTTTGGTATCGCTGGATTTGGTGCCCTTGGATTGTTGGGAGCCGGATTGGCAACAGTGATCGTGAGGTTGCTGGGAACAATTCTGCTGTGGAGGGCTCTTACCAAATACCCGGTCGGAGCATTTTCTTTATCAGGGTGGAAGATAGACAAGGAGATAATCAAAAAATTTCTTAAGCTTGGCGGTCCGGCAGCCGGTGAGCGATTGAGTATGCGAATTGGACAAGTGATTTATTTTGGCATGATCCTTAGAATGGGCACTTATACATATGCAGCTCATCAACTTGCGGGTAATTTTACGATTTTCGGTTATATGGCAGGCTATGGACTAGCCACTGCCGCCACAACATTGGTCGGGCAAAGCCTGGGTGCAAAAAAACATGACGAGGCCAGGGAATATGCGAAAGCCTCCACGTTCATTGGAATGTTTCTGTTAACAGGTATTGGGATCATGGTTTACGTATTATTGCCATGGGTCATTCCTTATTTCACAGTAGATACCGCTGTTATAAATCAAGTGCGGATAGCTCTGGGGATAGACGTTTTTAACCAAGTCGCGTTGGCAGTTGTACTCATTCTGACGGGTGTATTGCAGGCTGGCGGCGACACGAAATATCCTATGTATACGACTACAATCGGTATTTGGGCTTTCCGTACATTTGGAGTCTACTTACTGGGCGTATATCTGGGATGGGGACTAGCCGGTGTATGGATCGCCATCGGCCTTGATAATGGTTTAAGAGCCATTTTATTATACTTACGGTTTCGATCAAATCGTTGGATCCAGATTTCGGGTTAAAATCCAAGATATGCCACTTCTCTTGACCGGAAGAAGTGGAGAAAAAGGTTGCACTGGAATAATGCAGCCCATGAAAAACTGCCATTTTTTGCTGGGTGCATCCGTGGTTCAAAAGACCTCCCAAATTGACTTCGGATGATCGTGCCGATAGATTTTCGCCATCATACCGCCTTGGAGATCTTGTCCAGCACCGTTACATTCGTTCCAAATTTGCACATGGCGTCGCAATCGCATCTCAGGTCGGAAAACAAGTTGCTTCCGCTTCAATGACTTTCTCCGCATTTTCGGCAATCACAATTCTTCCGGTACCAATTTCGAACAGCAATCCGGCAATTGCTCCCAAATCCTTTGACAAAAGAGAACGAAACTCCTCATTTGCTTCCAGAATCCCTTCTCTCATTTCAAGATAAGCAGTCCAGGACCCAAGTTTGATTTTTTTGTTGAAAAGTGAGTTGAATCCGTTGACAATCGCCGTATTAAATGGCGGAAACAGAGTAGGGTGAAGAAAATACAGAATGTTGGCTACAGCCGGCCCCAATCCCTTAATCTGAAGCCGATCCAGTTTGAGTATTTCTTCGATGATTTGCTTTTCGGTTGTTGCTTGGGAGCACGCCTTTAAAAATCTTCCAAACGCCAATTGATTTGCTTCGTTTTCATAGATATCGGGGATCCGCAATTTCGGTTTCCAGAAAAACGCATGAGCCGCACCTTCAAACATTTGTTTCTGTTCCGAAATGGCGGTCACAACGATTTCGAGGCTGGATCCTTTAAAATCATTGCCAAATGTGCGATTTTCGATGTCGCGAATCACGTCGTTCAAACCGTTCTTGATGGTACGAAACGCTTTGAGACGATCTTCCCCGTTAAGAAACCAAGTATGATAAACCGATTCGGGATCGTTCCGAAAGTCGTGAAGGATCTTTTGAAATTCTATGATTTCCATGGCAGCCTCCCGGAAAATTGAATATGACATGTACTCATTATAACGAGTTATGGAAATAGAAGGAAAGGTGAATTCGCATGATTTTCCCGGATTTGACTCAGAACAGATTCAGTTTGCAGCAGGAGCTGTTCAAACACAAGAACTCCACCCGCCGCCCCTTGTTTCATAATCCATTTGTCGTCACGACCGTATGGGGGGCGTTCTTCTTCGGTTACAATCAGTAGGTTTCAAGGTAGATATCGGGAAGGAGGAAGGAACTGGTCGAGGATGCTCAGGCTTCCAAGGATCCGGGATTTTAGCAAATGGAAGGGGAAGAATATTTAGAAATGGACAAATAGGGGAACATGCGCTATGTGTTCCCCTGATTTTTGTTGGCCGATTCAACCATGCTTTGTGTGTCTGTAGTGAATGACAGTGTGTTGGACTTTTTTGTTCCGGGTTTGGATAAAGTATTGCAAATCTAAAGCTATAATTCTTATGTTTCTTCATAAAAAATACACATTTCAGTTTTATCTTAAGCAGAAAGAGGGGAGCGACTTGAAAGTGGAGGGAAGGGACACGTTTTCGAGTATCTTAAAAGGTTTGGCCGTTACTTTTGGCATCTTGATACTATTTATTCTCTACATGATTTTTGCAGGTAACGGAATGCACAATATGAACAATATGTAAGGAGGACATCTATTGTGAAAAAGGGAATTTCTTTACTTCTGGTCACTATTCTTACAGCGGGACTTCTTACAGCATGTTCAAGTAACAATGATCAAAAAATGAATGATAAGAACATGCCGGGCATGGATCACAGCAAGATGCAAAATGACAAAAAATAAGCTTAACCAGTAAGCCCACACTTCTGTGTGGGTTTTTCACTAAACCATTTCTGGGGGATTCAAGATGCAGAAGAAAAAATCAATAAGATTGTATGCGGGGATCCTGTTTATCGCTTTGCTGGTACTAGCTGTACTTGCAGGGGTGCAAAATACAGGCAGAATTGTGAAGGACATCTCCTCTCCCGCCAATACTCAAAACAGCAAGCAATCTGATGTTGCTTCTTTACCCCGAGCAGGGTATACAGCGCCTGATTTTACTTTGAAAGATTCGAACGGTAACGAGGTCAAACTGAGTGAACTCAAGGGAAAAAAGGTTTTCATTAATTTCTGGGCTTCCTGGTGTCCGCCTTGCAAGGCCGAAATGCCGGATTTAGTGGAGATGAGCCAGAAATACAAGGATCAGATAGCCTTTTACGGCATCAATTTGACTGTGCAAGATAATGAAGAAGAGGCCAAAAAGTTTATTCGTGAATTCAAAATTGGGTTTCCCACTCTTATGGATCGAGACGGAAGTGTTGCCAAACAGTACCAAGTTTTTGCAATTCCGATGACTGTCACAATTGACAAAAACGGAATGATTGTCGATCGCCGAGACGGTCAATTGTCCAAAGTGGCTATGGAAGGCATGATTCAGAAACTGATGGAGAGATAAACATGGCACTATTGGATACCTATGTGAAATTGGGGTTGTGGTCGATATCCTCTTCGTGGATTGGAATACTGACCGGTTTTAGTTTGGTCTTATGGCTGATTAAACGGGAGTTAACTCGGGCAGGATTGGACGGTGCCAAAGTCCAAGATACGATTTTTGACAGTGTCTTTTATGGGATTTTAGCGACCCTTTTGGCACCGCTGCTCTTTATCCCGAAAGAAGTCTTGGAGCGTCCCTTTCAGATTCTTTTGGGCGGCACAATTCCTTACGCCACTTGGATTGGGTGGGGAATTGGAATCGGATATTTTGTAATCAGATTCCGGAAACAACCGATCCCTATTTTGACGTTGTTGGATGTTTTGATTCCTGCATTGTTTGCCGGATGGAGTGTTTATTCCATATTTGTGGCAGACTTTGGAACGAGAACGGAGCTTTTTTGGGGAGCTCGTCTTCTTGAGGGCATGTATCATCCTGTAAATGTCTATAACGCTATATTATTTGCAGTTAGCAGCTGGCTACTCGCAAAAAAAATTCCCATACAGCCCTCAGGAGTAAGAGGAGCACTAGGTCTTATCATTTTAGGAACGGGCGGCTTGTTGATTTCTCTGGTCGATTACAATCCAACTATTTGGTTATTTTTGACACCCCCACAGTGGGGATTCGTGCTATGTGCAGTTGTCGGGATCTTACTACTTGCTAAAACCAATGCTCGGTCATGGATACATGATAAGGGTAACGCAGTTGAGGAGTAGAGGTATGAGACGGGTACAAGCAACGGTTGCGCTTTAGATCAAATCATAATTGAAGCGTCAATAATGCCGCATTAAAACAAAACTAGCGTTAATTGGTTCGCCGAAACATGAATTCCCTACTCTATTGTTTGAATTTCTGTTGATCCTCATCTGGGTCAACGGATTGGGGACTTTATACGGATACTATTGGTATAAGAATCAATTGCTGACCATTCGCAAAAATACGTCGGTCAATCATCCGTTGAGTCACTTAAATAATGGAGGGAGAAAGGAGAGTGCAGGAGATGAAATCAAATAATAAAATGGTTCAAAAGATGGCGCTTGTTTTCTCATGGTTTTCCTGTCTGGCCTGACTGGCTCCTTTATTGATTTTGCCGCTCGGTCTGAGTGGGATCGCGTTTGCAACCAGTGCGTTTTTCTTTAAATACCAATACCTGTTCCTTGGGTTGGCAATCGGCTCACTGGTATTAGCTTATTTTATGGCGTGGAAGTCCAAGTCCTGGCGAACGACCTCAGGTGTCATCACATTAGGTATATCTACGGTTATGACTCTTTTTTCCATTTCGTATCTTTTCTATGTAAACTACGGATTGTAAAATAATAAGACTTAAAACGTTTAAAGGGGGATTAGGATGAAACGCTGGTTGATTGTGCTTTCACTTCCTCTTTTTCTCGCTGCTGGAACTGCGCTTGTGTGGAATAAAGTGGGTGATTCTCGCGAAACAACCGACAATTCGGGGAAGGGGTATTTCTGTGATTTGGAGTCTCCCTTAAATTAAGCAAATAATTCTTGTGAAATGGATTGCGAAATTTTGTAAACAGAAATATAATCACTGTAACTACCTTGGGGGGGTAAGGTATTTCTGATCTGGAGGTGTGGCGATGGAAAAGAACTCCGATAAGTATAAACCTGCGCTGAACTATGACTGGCTAACCAGATTTTATGATCCGTTGATTCAGTGGACATTGCGGGAAGAAACCTTCAAATCTCAACTAATTCGACAAGCACAGATTCAAACCGATCATCATGTCCTGGATCTTGCATGTGGCACCGCTACTTTGACAATTTTGATTAAAAACCGCTTTCCGGAAGCAACAGTCATCGGACTGGATGGAGATCCGAAAGTACTTGAAATAGCAAGAGCCAAACTGGCAAAAGAACAGCTTGACATCCCGCTTGATCTGGGTATGTCTTTTGACCTTCCTTATACAAACAATTCCTTCGACCGTGTCTTATCAAGTCTTTTCTTTCACCATTTGACTCGCGAAAACAAGAGTCGAACCTTGGCTGAAGTCCACCGGGTTCTCAAACCAGGGGGTGAAATTCATATAGCCGACTGGGGTAGACCTCGAAGTGCACTGATGCGGACAGCTTTTTTCCTTGTTCAAATGCTGGATGGTTTTGCTACGACAAAAGACAATGCAGACGGGTTAATTCCACAGTTGTTGCTTGAGTCCGGATTTATAGAAGTAAGTGAAACTGTCCAATACCCTACATTATTCGGCCCTTTATCTCTCTATAGCGCACGTAAGCCCGACTAGTATCCGCACTGCAAAATTGAAAAGAACTTCTTTTATCATAAGGGACCGTAAACATTACACTTTTCGATCATGTGTGCGGGACAGAAAAATCAACCTGTATAGTCGAACCTAATCTGTATCGCTTTCACATCACACGCTGTTTGATCCATGAAACCTTTAGGGATATGGGGTACCTTGGTTGACCGAAGTGTTTTGTCATTCCGATGAGGTGGTGTTTAACGAATATACACCGGATATGAAGTTCCACCGTGGGGATATTGAAGTGAATCCAATTGCCCGTGGGACTTCACAATGTGCGTTAATTTTTGAAAAAGTGCAAGTATAATACCTAGACAGATCAGATTTTGAAAAAACTACGGAATAATGAAGGCCAGATTCGGAGTGTCCAAAAAATGATTTATTCTGGATCATTCTCCGTCATCTTGTTGAGATAGGTAAGGTAAGATTCTTTTACGAAAGGGTTGTCCTCAAAAAAGCGAACCAGGCCCGAAATGCAGAATGCCGTGTGTTTGCTGATATGATGCTCGATTCCTTCCGCTTCTTCATAAATATTTTCTTCATGAACCCCGATTACCCGTAAAAAATCCTCAAGTATCTGATGCTTTTCAGCCATTGACTTTGCTATCTTCTTGCCTTTCAACGTCAAAATGATGCCACGGTATTTTTCGTACTTACAGAAACCCCTTTCGTCAAGCTTCTGGATCATCTTTGTTACCGCAGGAGGGTTTACGTTTAGGGAGGAAGCGATATCCATAACTCGCGCGTACCCTTTTTCTTCAATCAAGCCGTAGATCTTCTCCAAATAATCTTCCATAGCCGGAGTAGGCAAGATCCTTCCTCCTTTCGAACAATTCGCGTTTATATTATAGTCCGAAACCTCGTTCATTGTCATTCTCCCCGCTTAAAAGAAAAAGGAAGACAACGGATGTCTTCCTTCATTATCAACTTGAAAAGATTATTTAATCGACAGGTTTGCAACCATCCCAGCTTCTTTGTGACCTGCCAAAGTACAAAAGGTTTCCAGGGTCATTGGTTGGTCAGCGACAAAGGTCAGTGCTTCTTTTTGACCGGGCGCGAGTGTACCTGTTTTTATATTGAGCCCATGAACCACAAAATCGTGGGGATAAGCACCTTTATTTATTATAGAAAGCTGGACGGTTTCCCCCTTATTTAGAGTGATATTCCGAGGAACTATTTCCCATTCTTTCAACTGTATTTCCACATGTTTGCTTTCTGTTTTACGGTCTGCTTGAGCCGATGACAGTGTATTTTTGCCCCAATACACCGTTAAGACTCCCATCGCAGCAAAGAGCAATACGAATAGCAGACGGGTATACTTCTCTTTCAAATTCATATCTATCCCTCCGATAACCATAGCGGATCTTGTTAACAGAAGAAAACTTTTTTAGACAAAGCGATTTATGTTTCCTTTAGCTAAATTATATGGAATTACTTCAATTTTGGATACTGTTCTTAGGGAAAAAGTTGCGACCAACGAAATTTTCCTTAGAGAAACAATTTTTTCTTTACAAAAAAAAATTCACTTTATACAATAAAAGTTGTACAAAGGAAAAAAACTTGCATCAGACAAAATTTCCCGCATATAGTGATTAACAAAGAAAACAGGGAGGTCTAACAACGTGAAAGCGGAGAAATCTCTGTCGCGTCGCTCCTTTTTAAAATTAGGGAGTTTTGGAGTTTTAGGGGCAGTTGCGGCAAACCTTATTCCAGACAAATGGCAAGGTCAGGTGAGCGCAAACGGAAGCCATGAGGGTTCATATAAGGATCACAACGCTCATAAAGGGACCGGGACTCATGGCGCACCTTCTTTGTCCGGATCTTATGACCCGAAGGTAGGAGGGCTCGATCCTGGTCATTTCCTTACTTCCTTCGATTACGGAAATGTATCAATGACGGCTGATGGCAGAACCGCCAGGGAGTACCAGATTGTTGCGGAAGATAAAGAAGTTGAGATTGCACCGGGAGTGAAATTCCCAGGTTGGGTGTTCAATGGTCAAATCCCGGGTCCGACATTGCGTTGTACGGAGGGTGACTTGGTACGTGTGCATTTCACCAACAAAGGATCACACCCGCATAACATTCATTTTCATGGAATGCATCCGTCAGGAATGGACGGAATTGATCCGATTCCGCCCGGCGGCACATTTGTGTACGAATTCACGGCAGAACCGTTTGGTCTGCATCTGTATCACTGCCATGTTTTACCGTTCAAGAAGCACATCAATCGTGGGCTATACGGAACATTTATCGTGGATCCGAAGACACCGCGCCCTCAAGCACATGAGATGGTCATGGTAATGAACGGTTATGATCTGGACGGAGACGCAGAAAACGAATTTTATACGGTAAACGGGGTTGCATTCTATTACCATTCCTATCCAATTGAAATAAAACAAGATGAACTTGTCCGCATCTATTTAGTGAACATGACCGAGTTCGATTTACTTAACTCGTTTCACCTGCACGGAAACCTGTTCCATTACTTTCCGACCGGAACCAGTCTCACCCCGTCTGAGTACACCGATACAATCATGCTTACTCAAGGACAACGGGGAATTCTCGAGTTCAAATACAAATTTCCGGGAACCTATATGTTCCATGCCCACCAAAGTGAATTTACGGAACTCGGCTGGTCTGGGTTCTTCCAGGTGAAATAGGAGGTGGAATCGATGCAGAATAAAGGCGTTTGGATTGCGCTAGGGTTACTTCCGTTGATCTTGTTGGCCGGTTTGATCGGGGTATTTGTAGTCAAGGGAACTGGTATTGAAGCGGAACCTGCTGCTCCCGTTGAAGTGATTGAGTTTCAGAAAGTAGTGCTCACGCCCAACTCGTTTGATATTACATTACGTAACAGCGGACCTGGAGAGGCAACCGTTGCGCAGGTACTCGTGGATGATGCAGTATGGAATGGATCTATGACTCCAAGTCAGACAATTCCAAGACTAGGAACTGCTAATCTGCAGATTCCCTATCCTTGGGTGGAAGGGGATCCGTATGAGATCAAGTTGATCACCAGTAACGGGCTGATTTTTGCACATGAGATCCCTGTGGCAACGGCGACGCCTGAACTGAGCAGGGAAACCCTATGGAGTTACAGTTTGATCGGCCTCTATGTAGGTGTTGTTCCTGTGGCTCTCGGTTTGCTTTGGTTCCCGTTTGTAAGGCAACTTGGCAAACAGGGTATGCATTTTCTTCTAGCCATTACAATCGGTTTGTTGATGTTCCTGCTGATTGATACGGCATTAGAAGCGTGGGAAGAAGCGGTAGAAACACCCCGAGGGTTCTTTGCTCAACCTTTAGTGATTCTGATCGCCCTAGCGACATTTCTTCTGCTGCAACGACTGGGGGAGGCAGGGGAAAACAAGGCTTCGGGCCTTCGCCTTTCGTTCCTGATTGCATTAAGTATCGGTTTACACAACCTTGGTGAAGGACTGGCAATTGGTTCATCGTTTGCTGCCGGGGAAGCTGCCTTAGGAACATTCTTGATCATAGGTTTTACGTTGCATAACATTACTGAAGGATTGGGAATTATCGCTCCTCTTGCCAACCAACGTCCCTCGTTCCGCTATTTTGTGTTGTTAGCTCTCTTGGCGGGCGGTCCCGCAATTGTGGGTACATGGATCGGTGGAGCCGCAGCAACGCCTCTCTTCATTGCGATTTGCCTCGCAATTGGTGCAGGTGCGATCATGCAAGTGATTGTAGCGGTCAGTCAGTTTATGCGCCAAGAGGTCACTTCTAAAATAAATTGGTTGTCCTGGTCGAATCTTTCCGGGGTAGGTCTTGGTTTAGCCATTATGTATGTCACGAAAGTATTTATCTAGGGATACTGGACAGGAGGAGGTTTCATTATAAAGCCCGTGATCACATATGCTCACGGGCGCTGAAACATGTATTAAAATGAAAACTCACCGCCAAATGTCTGGTACAAAAGCAACCCATTCAAACTGATGACTATGAAGGCGATAAGGTAAGCCAGGAAGTTCACAATAGGCTTATTGGCAAATTCACCCATAAGTTTCTTTGACCTGGTAAACAAGATCAACGGGATGATGGTAAAAGGAAGTTGAAGAGAAAGCACGACTTGCGAGATGACTAATGCCTTGAGTGCATCTACTTGCATACCGATCAAAACCAATGCCGGGAGCATGGTAATCAATCGAGTCAGGAAGGGGGAGATTTTAACCCGCATAAAGCCTTCAAGGATTGATTGACCAGCCATCGTGCCGGTTGTCGAAGACGAAAGTCCGGCGGATAGGAGAGCGATTCCAAATATCAAACTGGACGCAGCACCGAGTAGGGGTGTGAGTGTCGAATGTGCTTGTTCAATTGATTCCACTGCAATTCCGTTTGAAAAAAACACAGCGGCGGCCATGATAATCATTGAAGAATTGATAAACCAGGCAAGATTAAGCGCGATGGCAGAATCAATTTTCGTCATTCGAAGCAGATTGCGGTTATGTTCTAAATTCCCCGGTATTACTCGGCTTTTAATGATGTCCGAATGCAAGAAGATGTTGTGGGGCATTACAGTCGCCCCCAACATACCGATAGCAACCAATATACTGGCAGAATCAATACTGGGAACAAAAATGCTCCTACCAATCATTGTCCAATCCGGTTTTGCCAATATTAACTCGATGACGTATCCGATTCCTACCAAGGCCACCATGGAAAATATAACGGCTTCCACTTTTCGATGTCCAAATTTTTTCAACCACAGGATCCCAAATACAGCTATGCCTGCGATTAGTGCGGCAGGAAACATCGGGATACCCAGCAGAATCTTAAAACCGATGGCAGCGCCAAGAAATTCTGCGAGGTCGGTAGCCATTGCAGCGAAAGTAGCCATCCCCCACAAAAAATACACTACCGGTTTGGGAAAATGCTCCCTGCAATTCTCGGCAAGGGAACGGCCGGTTGCAATTCCGAGTTTGGCAGCCAAGACTTGTAAAAGTATAGCCATCAGGTTCGATAAAAGGAGTACCCATAAAAGTTTATATCCAAAGCTGGAGCCGCCGGCGATGTTGGTAGCCCAATTCCCCGGATCGATGTACCCGACAGAGACAACAAAAGCAGATCCCAGAAAAGGGATTATTTTGCGAAATGAAAAAATCTTGGCTCCTGACAGAACTGGAAATGGCAAACGCTCAGTTATTGCGGCCTGTTTTATACCATCCATGTCGTTCCCCTCTTTCTGTCTACACCTTATGATCTTTTTAACCAATTAGTGCTTGGAAAATCTATTGGAAAGCAGAAAAATATTTTATAGAAACTAAAAGAGTTTCCTTAGTCAAAATTTTATCTGTTTTCCTTTTTAGGATCAATTGATATAACCCTTATAACGCAGAAAAACCTTTACTTTCTTTTGACTCCATTCCTACGGGATAAATACCTACTTTCCAAAAGCCGATGAAAAGACTCGATGTGGGCGGTATAAGTTTGAGGGACCGGGTACACCCGGTGAAATTCCTTTAAAAAATGTTCTATGGCGGGATATTTGAATTGAAGACTGACGAGAATAGAGACAGAATGAATATTAAAGGAGTTCAGTAGAGTATGTGTATGGGCATGGATTCTATGATGCAAATGTCCCCGGCGATGATGTTTGGCGTGGCAGCATTTTGGGGACTTGGAATCGCAATTGGATTAGCCCTGCTGGCAGGAACTTTCTACTTAATTTGGCGATTCATTCGCGCAATTGAGAAACGAAATGAAAAACTTTGACGAGTTCCATCGCACCTGTGGCGATGGTTTTTTGTTTCATCAAACTTTCATCACATTTATTTAGTACAATGTAAGAGTCAGTTTTCCATGAACAATAATGAGGGATTGCCATGAAGAAATTTCACCTGCTCGTGGTGGATGACGAATGGAATATGCGAAATCTCCTTCGTATCTACCTGACGAAAAATGGCTTTGAAGTAACTGAGGCAAGAAACGGTAGAGAAGCTTTGGACTTAATCGAAAATTATCGGTTTGATTTACTCATTCTCGATATAATGATGCCAGATATGGATGGTTGGGAAGTTTGCGAAAGAATTCGTGAAACCAACCTGACGCCCATTTTGATGGTAACTGCGAGAACCGAAACCAAAGACAAGGTTTATGGATTAAATCTCGGGGCCGATGACTATCTGATCAAACCTTTTGATCCGGAGGAGTTAATCGCCCGTGTTTTCGCATTGATAAGAAGAGCCCATCTGTCCAAAAGAATCAGTACCGATAACAACATCATTGTACATCCTGGGATGACGATTGATCCTGAAAGGAGACAGGTCTTGATTCAAGAGCAATCCGTTGATTTTACTCCTAAGGAATTTGACCTTTTGTATCTGTTGGCGGTGAATCCGCAGAGAGTATTCAGCCGGGAAATTCTATTGGAAAGGGTTTGGGGACAGGACTATTTCGGGGATATTCGAACTGTGGATACCCATGTGAAAAATATCCGGGAGAAGTTTCGAAAGGCCGGGTTGTCCTATGTTCCCATTCAAACTGTCTGGGGAGTCGGCTATAAATTTCAGGGAACTGATGAGCGTACATGAGATGGAATCGGATTGTTGTTAAATTAATCGGCGCCATTCTTTTGCTGTTTCTTGTCGTCCTGCTGCCACTGGGGTTTGTCATCGACAGGATTTTTTCCGGATTTTATTACCGTCAGGTACAGGAAGAAATCGATGGACTGTCTTCCCGATATGCTCAATCAGTTGCAGTAACCCGGGACTTAATGACGGTTAACATGATTGAGATGATGGCCAATTTTTCCGATGTAAAACTGTACATTGCGGATGTAGATGGCAGAGTGATTGCAAGTTCCGGGGTACCGGGTATTTCTACAGGCTCCTTTATATCAGATGAGGAGATACAAGCTTTATACTCCGGAAATTCAATTTTCAAGGAATACAAAGCACCTGCTGCAGGAGAGCATTTTCTGGTGGCCGGCAAACCCATTTTAAATGGTAATGCTTTTTACGGCGGGGTATTTGTATTGTCTTCCATCGAAGGTATTAATCAATCTGTTGCCAAAATCCGTAAGTTATTGATTCTTTCCGGAATTGGCGCGTTTTTCCTTGCATTGGGGTTCACGTATGTGCTTTCAAGGAGGTTATCGGATCCCCTGCTTCAGATGGAGCGGGCAACACGACAAATCGCGAAAGGAGACCTGCATGCCAGAGTTAAGGTAGCGTCCGGGGATGAAATCGGTTCTTTGGCTAAAGCAATCAATGACCTTGCGAAGGATTTGCAAAGGTACCGTGACACCCGCAGCGAGTTTTTCGCCAACATCTCCCACGAACTCCGGACTCCCATCACCTATTTGGAAGGGTATGCAAAGGTTTTAAAAGAAGGGCTGTATCAAACAGAGAAAGAGAAGGAGCAATACCTGGATATAATTTATCAAGAATCACTGAGACTCTGCCGATTGATCCATGATTTGTTTGAACTCTCGAAAATGGAAGAAGGGAAAATCAGTCTGAATCTTGAGTGGATTGATCTTCGGGAAGTGTTGGAGAACTCCGTCCGAAAAGCATCTTTAAAGGTGAAGGCCAAAGGGATTGGAATTCACCTCACGACTGCGGAAGATTTGCCTCTGATTTGGGGAGATGGTCTGCGGATGGAGCAGATTTTTATAAATTTGATGGATAATGCAATCCGGTACACAAAACAGGGGAGGATTACTGTCGAAGCGGGGAGTGTCAATTCGGGATCCGTGCGGGTTTCAATAGAGGACACAGGAATAGGGATTCCGGAAACTGAACTTCCGTATATCTTTGAGCGCTTTTATCGTGTTGAAAAATCCCGATCCAGGGAACATGGAGGAACCGGGTTAGGACTCGCCATTGTCAAGAAGTTGGTGGAACTTCAGGGGGGAAGAATTCGGGTTATCAGTGAACTGGGAAAAGGCACCCGATTTGAAATCCAGTTTCCTGTTAAGCACGACGGAAATCCGGAGGAGGCGAGATTGTGAAATGGATTGAGTGGGTAATCGCTATATCGTTAGTGGTTATAGGTGTTTCCTGCTTGACAATGGCTGCAACCTCGATGACAAATCCAGATTCCCTTCGCTCCTATCTCACTACATTAGTAAAGATCTGTATTTGGACTGCCATTCCAGTTCTGGTTGCTGTTACGGCTTATTTGATTTTTAAGCAGAAGAGAGGTGATTCATAATTTCCTAAACTTCATAATTTCATCACAAATTCATCAAAGATTGAACAAAGTTTTTTTCTATACTGTCTTTGTCCTGATATCAGGATGAGGAAGAATGGAGTGATTCAGATGAAAAAGAAAACAATTTTCGGGGTATCATTAGCCCTTGCGGCAGCAGTGATTGCTGGACAGATGGCACTTGCTCAAGAAGAGGATAACAAATCCATCGGCAATATGAAGAAGATGATGGAAAACCAGAACATGACGAAAATGATGGAAGGCATGAACACCCCCGAAGGTCAGGAAATGATGAAAGCCTGCAGCAAATTCATGGAGTCCAATAGCAACAAAACGGGTACTAAAGAAGAACGGAAAAACTAACACTCTGGCTTAGGGGAGAGGGAAACCGGATGAAGAAATTGCTTGCACTCACTTTTGTGACAACAATGGCTTTTGGGGGAACAGCGTTTGCTGCGGGTTCGGACGTTGCGGAATGCGCTGCTTCCGATCAATGTCCCGTGATGAAGTAAAAAAATAAAGTGGCATGCTTTTAGTAATTAAGGCATGCCGTTTCTTTTTTATCTCTAAGAAAGTTGGTTTAAAGGTTGCATTAAAAAACAACATATTATAATATTTTGGTATGATATATATTAACAAATTAAAATATATAGATATTTTGATACTTTGATGAATTGGAAGGAGGACTTTTGTGACGGAACCCGGTAAAGAAATTCAACTGATTCAATCCGAATTATACGCCAAATTTTTTCACGGTTTATCAAATCCAACCCGATTCCGAATTGTAGAAAGTCTTCTTGACGGAGAGAAGAGCGTAAGTGAACTGGTAGAAATATTAGGGGCTAATCAAAGCCAGGTGTCAAATCAGTTGGCATGTTTGAAGTGGTGCGGTTATGTGACTTCCCGTCAGGAAGGCAAGTACATTTACTATCAGATTGCGGACGAGCGTGTCCGACAAATTCTGGAGTTGGCCCGCCAAGTGGTGGCCGATAACGCAGCCCATATAAACAGTTGTACAAGAATGTAACATAAGTCGCATCAGGGAGGGAGAAAATAGATGAAAGAAAAATTAGCCAGTATAGGTTCGGTACTTGCAGCTTTCTTTGCAGGTGTTTGCTGACTCGGTCCTTTAATTCTGATACCGCTTGGTCTAAGCGGTTTGGCTGGCACTTTGGCAGTAGCTTTTGCGCCGTATCGATGGTGGTTCATCGGGCTGACAATTGTTTTGCTTGGGATTGCCCATTTCATAAATTATCGCCGCAAATCAACAAGTCCGGGTTCCAAGCGACTTCTATGGATTTCAACCTATTTGGCACTTGGTATGGTACTTTTCACAATTTTAAACAAAGGGATCTAGGAGGATGTTCATGAGGGTTCCGTTTCGTACAAGCGTGTTGTTGGTGGCGGGAATCTTATTTTTTACGGGATGCAGTTCTTCATCCGGTCTGAAAAACTCCTCCCCTGTTCCCGCAACAAACGCATCAAACGCTCAACTGGCCAATACGACATTTACTGTAACGGGAATGACTTGAGCAAGCTGTCCGATCGCCGTGAAACAAGCGATCACTAAAGTGGCGGGTGTACAATCCGTAAATGTGGGTGAATTGCAAAAGGATGGAAGCGCTACTGTTGAGGTTTCCTATAACCCGGATCAAACAAAGATCGAACAGATCCATGAGGCAGTCAAGAAGCTGGGTTATGGAATTCAATAAAAACCGTGGAGGTAATGAAAATGGCAGAACAGAAAGTAAAAGTTTTCTCAAGCCCCGGCTGAGGACCTTGCAAAATGGCGAAAGAGTTTCTTTCGTCCAAAGGAGTCGAGTTTGAAGTTGTCGACGTTACGGAAGATCCGCAAGCAATGGATGAAATGCTTAAGATTTCAGGTGCCATGGCGACACCTGTGATAGTCATAGGGGATGAAGTGATTGTCGGATGGGACCGCGGCAAAGTGGAGAGAGCCTTAAAGTTATAAAGAAAGCGGTGCAAGGATGGAAACTATTTATTGTCCGGTTTGTGAGAGGAATATCCCGATTCCGCAGGGGAGTAAAGCAGGCGATATTGTACTTTGCCCAAACTGAGCGGGAGTCTCTCTCCGGCTCGTAGAGCAGGATAGCAAATTGCACGGAAAGATCATAAAAAAAGCGTCTTGTCCGATTTGCGATCAAGAGGTTGAGTTGCCTGATGATGTGCAACCGGGAAACAAAATAAACTGTTGCGGAAAAGAGTTTATCGTTACTTACGAATGGGGTTCGTACGCGTTGGAATAAAGAAAGTATGGTATGGAACAAGATTGTTAAAATACCCTTGCGTCAAAATGTACGCAAGGGTATTTTTAATGGTACGCCCAGTTTGCATTTATTCCGGTTTATCATTTGGGTCCGGAGTAAAGTTGGGTTTATATCCTTCATAGTTCACCAAGGTTACCATACCGGCAGCCGCGTGGTGCAGATCGTGGCAGTGGAACATCCAGTTCCCCTCATTGTCGGCCAAGAATTCCACCTCATATTCCTCACTGGGACGAATATTTAAGGTGTCCTTGGAGGGAATAGAACCTTTAACCGGTTGGCCGTTTTTCGTCAACACCTGGAAGAAGTGACCGTGTAAGTGCATCGGATGGTCAACTGTTCCGCGATTCACAAACTTCACCTTGACCCAGTCTCCTTTTTTGACAGAAAGGGGTTGGGTATTTGGGAATGTGAGTCCGTTGATTGTATAAATTTCATTACCCGATTTGTCTTTCACGTTATCCAGGACCATTGTGTATTCCAGATTATACTTGTGCTCAGCGGGTTGGGTTTTCTGACCGTATGCCATAATGTCAAAAGTCGGAAGATCCCCTTTGTTCTTGTGTTCCAGAGTTACAGAGTTTTTGCTGGACAGCACTTTAACCGGAATCTGAATGTCACCTGCAGCGGGGGAATCCGCATGGTCATCAATCAGAAAACCGCCTTCCGTTGCGATAAATTCCAAATCGTAGCGTTCACCCGGAGCCACAGCCACTAATTGATCCGTTACCAATACTGGATCTTGAACTGGCTGACCATCTGTATTTGTCACTATAAAAGGTTGATTGCCCAAATGGATTTTATGGGTTTGGAAACCGGCGTTCACCAACCGGAGTTTGATGCGTTCACCTGCTTTCACTTCAATAGGTTGAATCAGCTTGCCTGCGGTTCCGTTGACAGTAAACACATTGTACATTTGCTTCATCATGTCCTCATGGGATTCTTCCTTTTTATCAGAAGCGGTTTGATTGGAACCTCCCATGTTACTGTGGTCCATACCTGATATGTTGTTGTTTCCGTTGCCCATATTCATCTTGCTATGGTCCATTCCGGACATGCCGCCGCTTCCCATGTTCATGTTGCCGTGATCCATTCCCGCCATCCATTCGTCAAAGGCAAGTGTAATGTCACGGTCGTATTTAACGGTTGCATTTTTGGGTACTACAATGAAAGTGCCGTATAACCCCTTGTCAACCTGTTCCACACTCTTCTGATGCGAATGGTACCAGTAAGTTCCCGGTGTTGTTACAGTAAACTCATAGGTAAAGGATTCGCCCGGTTTGACGGCGTTCTGAGTAACTCCAGGAATTCCGTCCATTGCATTTGGAACGGGGAGTCCGTGCCAATGGATACTTGTCGGTTCGGGAAGCTTGTTAGCCAGTGTGATTCGTACTCTGTCGCCTTCCGTCACACGAATTTGGGTGCCCGGGACGCTTCCACCGAAAGTCCAAGCGTCAACCGAAGTCCCGTCCTTGAGTTTGATATTTTTCGTTTCAGCGGTAATCTCAAACTGTTTCACTGTTTGACCGTTTTCTTCGACCACTTTTGGTTGTGCCACAGTTTGTTTATTTGACGATGTCATGGAAGAACCGGCAAAGTAGTAGATGCCTCCGGCAATGGCTAATACGCCAAGTCCTCCAAGAATCAGCTTCGATTGTTTATTCATTCTCATTGACCTCCATGTTGTTATCTAATAGTAAGTTTAAAACACAATTATGGAGGTTTGATGAAGATAACGATGATTCCTTACGCTTCTTGGTTTGGCTGGACAATTGGAGTTGGGTATTTTGTATTCAAATTTCGCAAACATCCCATCCCTATTTTTACGTTGCTGGACGTTCTGGTACCGGCTGCCCTTGCCGGATGGGGCGCGTACTCCATACTAGTGGCGGACTATGGGACTAGAACTGAACTGATTTGGGGAACCAGTCTGTCGGATGGAACTTACCATCCTGTCAACATCTATAAAGCTGTCCTATTTGCCCTACACGTATGGATATTGGTTAGAAAAGTTAACGTAGAAAAAATTGCCGAAGTGGTACAATCGTATCTTCAGCGGGAAGGATATGAGGTTGACATCGTGGGCAGCGGAGAAGAAGGAATCAGTAGTCATGAGGAAAAACCGTATGACCTGATCCTCTTGGACCTTATGCTGCCTGGCATTCCGGGGGAAGAAACATGCAAACGCCTCCGTTCTCTGTCGCGTGTCAGCATTATCATGCTTACTGCCAAAACATCTGAGCAAGACAAAATAGAAGGTCTCTGCCTCGGAGCGGACGACTATGTTACAAAACCGTTCTCCCTAGGAAATACAATCATCTAATTTTTTGCATAGAAAAAGGGCAGGTAGAGGTTGACCTTTACCTACCCCAGTCACTTCGCTTTGGATTAGGCGACCATTTTGCGGCATTCTTCCGCACATTTACGACACATTTCTGCGCATTTTTGGCAGTGCTCATCCTTGAACATTTCGCAATGTTTGGCGCAAGCGTCACAAATGTTGGCGCAAAGCCCACAGATTTGTTTTGAGTACTCACTGGTTCGAGACATATAGCGGGAAGCGAGTGCGCAAATATCCCCGCAGTCCCGAAGAGTTTGAACACATTTTGTCCGGTCATGAACATCCGGTTCATGTAGACAAGCCGTTAGGCACTCCTCGCAGGCTTGCATACATCGGTTACAGGCTTCGATACAGGCTTGAAGTGCGGTTGTGGAAAGTGCTCCTATCATGTGAATCCCTCCTGCTATAAGTTGTAAAGTCATACAATTCTTGGGTTACTATTGCCGAAACGAAAAGCTTTTATTCGAAAAAGCTATTAGAGAACCGGGGAGAATCTTGGAACCAGTGGTAAGATACAGCAAACCGACCGCGTTGGAAGGCGCGGTTTTTCAATTTGGATTTCTTCAATGAAACTACACATTTCTCTGCTATGGTAAAAAAGAAATTCTTATTCTTCTGATAGGTCAAGTTCCTTTTTGCCAAACTGGCCAAGGAAAAGTCTTGTGGGGGATAATTGTGAGCAAAGTCCAGAAAGACAAAAGTACCACTTTGGGTTGGCTTCTGGATACAGCACTTGCGATTTCTATAGTATTTATCATTTATAAATTTTTTGCCTTACCGGTTGTTATAGAAGGTATATCCATGGTGCCCACATTGGAACACCGTGAACGCGCTTTGGTTAATCGGATTATTTATCAGTTCGGAATGCCCGAATCCGGTGACATCGTGGTGTTCAAATTTCCAGCGGATCCGAAAATGGATTTCATAAAACGCGTGATCGGTCTTCCGGGAGATGTCATCGAGATTAAAAACGAACAAGTTGTTCGAAACGGAGTTCCCCTTGAGGAGCCCTATGTTATGGGAACAACAAATGCAAATTTTGAAAAGGTGATAGTTCCAGAAGGTACAATTTTTGTATTGGGAGATAACCGCAATCTGAGCACGGACAGCCGTGATCAAAAGATTGGATTTATCGAATTAAATGACGTGGTGGGACGTGTGGATTTTGTGTGGTGGCCGCTGACAAAAATTCGTTCGCTATAGGTTGAGGAGGGGGAAATATGCGAGTTATATTGTTTGAGTTTTTGGGGTTTCCAGTTCGTTCATACGGATTGGTTGTAGCTTTGGCAATTTTGATTGGAATTGGCGTAACTTTGTATTTTGCTAAACAAGCCGGGAAAGACCGGGAACAGATACTGAATCTGTCTTTGTATTCCGTTATAGGCGGGTTAATAGGTGCCCGGCTTTGGGAAGTGCTGTTTTTCCAGCCAGGATATTATTTGCAGAACCCTGTTGATATATTTGCTGTCTGGAAGGGCGGTATGTCCATTCAAGGCGGCCTGGTCGGAGGGGTTGCAACAGCCATTTGGTACATGCGAAGGCTTAAGTGGAGCTTCTGGGAAACGGCCGACTTGTTTGCGCCCGGAATGATTCTGGGGCAAGCGGTGGGACGCGTCGCCTGTTTCCTAAATGGAGACGCGTATGGTTCTCCGACCGGCAGTTCATTTGGAATTGTTTACCCGCCCGGCACGAGTGCTTATGCCGAATATGGGGCTCAGCCCTTGTGGCCGGCAGAAGTGTGGGAAGGCCAGTGGAACCTGATTGTATTTGCTTTATTACTAATACTGAAAAACAGACCGCTCCCGCAAGGTACTCTCTTTTTGTCTTATGTTTCTTTGTATTCGGCGGGACGATTTGCCCTTGAATTTTTAAGAGGAGATACTCCTCAATACTTGTTTGGGTGGACGGCTGCCCAATGGACGAGTCTGGCTGTTGTAATCGTTACAGGTATCCTGTTGTTGGTGACCAGAAAGGGAGTCAAGAACCATGAGGCGACTGCTTGAGATCCTGACTCGTCCCCAAATATTGATGACCTTGATTTGGGTAAACGGATTGGGAACCTTATATGGCTACTACTGGTACAAAGATCAATTGCTCACCACTCCGCCAATTTTTTTACCTTTAGTGCCTGACAGTCCAACTTCCAGCCTGTTTTTTACTTTGTTTCTCATCCTTTTGTGGTACAACAAACGGAATCCATATATTGAGGCGTTTGGTGCTTTGCTGTCAGTGAAATATGGTTTTTGGGCAGTCGGTATTATCTTTTTCTTTGGATATCTGTACGGAGAGATTCACTGGTCGAGTTGGATGCTGGTAGTGTCCCATTTTGGGATGGCAATTGAAGCGTTCCTGTTCTTACGATTCTATACCTTTAAAGGCAAGCATTTACTGGCCGCCGGCAGCTGGATTCTCTTTAACGACTGGGTCGATTACACGTTCGACGTCCATCCTTGGCTGCAGAGCGACGAATTTGATATTCCAATCAGCTGGTTGACCGTGTTACTATCGATTATTGTTATTTCGATTTTTGCATTCCTTCGCAATAGAAAAAGTGAGAGCAACAAGTTTGTTGGGATTAAAAGTGAAACGGAATACATTCCGTAAATACGAATACCTGTTTCTGAGCTTGGCAATTGGAGCACTCGGCTTGGCCTATTTCATGGCGTGGAAGTCCAGGGCTTGGAGAACGGCATCAGGAGTTATCACATTAGGTGTGTCAACAGTCATGACTCTTTTTTCTGTTGTTTACCTTATCTACGTAAACTACGGATTCTAAGAAGACGAAGATCAAGACTGCTTAGGGGGTATTGGGATGAAACGTTGGTTGATTGTGCTTTCACTTACCCTTTTTCTCGCCGCGATAGCCGCGCTTTTGTGGAATAAATTAGGTGATCCTCGCGAAGCAACCGGCGGTACGGGGAAAGGGTATTCTCTGATTACTTCTTCACAAGTGACTGCTCTCTTAAAGGATCAGAAGGATCTTCAGATTGTCGACCTCCGGGAACCCTCACTCTTTAAAAAGGGTCATATACCCGGGGCGATTAACATCCCATTTGATGATTTTAAGAAGAGAATGAACGAGCTTTCCACGTCAAAAACGATCATCTTTGTTTGCCACACGGGTCCGATGGGAGATGTAACCAGCCAGATGATGGTCGAGAAAGGGGCCAAAAAAGTCTTCAATCTTGAAGGTGGAATGGGTAGATGGAATGGTCCTCTAACACAGTGATTTACCGAATACTATTTCAGCCCTGCAACCGCAATCTCTGTGATTTGGAGCCTCCCTTAAATTAAGCAAATAATTCTTGTGAAGTGGATTGCAAGATTTTGTAAACAGAAATATAATTACTGTAACTACCTTGGGGGGGTAAGGTATTTCTGATCTGGAGGTGTGGCGATGGAAAAGAACTCCGATAAGTATAAACCTGCGCTGAACTATGACTGGCTAACCAGATTTTATGATCCATTGATTCAGTGGACAATGCGGGAAGAAACCTTCAAATCTCAACTAATACGACAAGCACAGATTCAAACCGATCATCATGTCCTGGATCTTGCATGTGGCACCGCTACTTTGACAATTTTGATTAAAAACCGCTTTCCGGAAGCAACAGTCATCGGACTGGATGGAGATCCGAAAGTACTTGAAATAGCAAGAGCCAAACTGGCAAAAGAACAGCTTGACATCCCGCTTGATCTGGGTATGTCTTTCGACCTTCCTTATACAAACAATTCCTTCGACCGCGTCTTATCAAGTCTTTTCTTTCACCATTTGACTCGCGAAAACAAGAGTCGAACCTTGGCTGAAGTCCACCGGGTTCTCAAACCAGGGGGTGAAATTCATATAGCCGACTGGGGTAGACCTCGAAGTGCACTGATGCGGACAGCTTTTTTCCTTGTTCAAATGCTGGATGGTTTTGCTACGACAAAAGACAATGCAGACGGGTTAATTCCACAGTTGTTGCTTGAGTCCGGATTTATAGAGGTAAGTGAAACTGTCCAATATCCTACATTATTCGGCCCTTTATCTCTCTATAGCGCACGTAAGCCCGACTAGTATCCGCACTGCTCTCGATTCCATGTGTGCAACGCAGAAAATTCAACCTGTAGTCGCGGAGGCAACCATTTATGAGCAAAAAGAGACCGCCTGTTCTGTCCATTTTAAATAAACATCTTCTTCCGGCATTAGGATGGCGCAGATTTCTTTTTATTCCAAGTTTACTTGCAACCGTCCCCAAATATCGCCGTCAATTTGCCAGGTCGGATGACGATTACGGGCTTAGGGAATTTAAGAAAACATTTTTATTGGTTGGAGTTTTGTATCATGAACTGGTCAAAGTCACGGGAGAGGAAATTGCTCGCCAAACCACAAAGAACTTTTTGGCGGAAGTGGCTATTGCAGTCCAACGGAGCTGGTATATCCCTGCACCGGGCATCCTCCGTTCCTATGAAGCTTTCCATATCGAACACGAACATCAAATGCAACATGGGATAATTCGTCATAATGAGCATGATGAAATCATAGTCGAACCTAATCTGTACCGTTTTCACATTACACGCTGTTTGTTCCATGAAACCTTTGAGGATATGGGGATTCCATGGTTGACCGAAGTGTTTTGTCAATCCGACGAGGTAGTGTTTAACGAATATACACCGGATATGAAGTTTCACCGTGGGGATAATGAAGTGAATACAATTGCCCGAGGGGCCGCACAATGTACGTTTATTTTTGAAAAAATACAAGTGTAGCACCTTGACAGATAGAAGAGCTTATGAAATTATAATACTATAGGGGGGTAGGGTTTTGTAGGATATCGACTTTTCCCTGCTTGATTCCTATACGCGGGGATGTGTAAAGAAGGCCATTCAGGAGCAGGCTGATGGCGGAGGAAACCATATCGAAGAATTGATGAAGATTATCCGGATTTTTACGAAGTAACGAAATTAAGAGGGGAGGTGATTTGGAAATGGCAGCAACAACCGCGACCTTAAATGTAAAAGGGATGTCCTGTAATCACTGCGTGAACACGATCGAAAAGGCTCTCAAGGAACTGAAGGGTGTCCAAACGGTTAACGTTGATCTCAAAGGGAACAAGGTAACCGTATCCTTTGATGAAACAGTTGTCGGTTTGGAGATCGTAAAGGAAGCGATTGAAGAAGCAGGCTACGATGTAGCATAGTTAATGAACATTCGGAGCCGACAGTTTCCGGCTCCGAATACTTGTTTCTCCTGATATTTTGCAAAATTAATCCGATTTTGGCGCATTGCTATGCATACGCTAAGTTGCGAATTATACCTATTGAGGAATAATGATCAGCCCTTAGGGAGGGATTGAGATATATGGCAACGGAAACAAAAGTTCGTGAACAGTTGAATGCCCGAGCTAAGGAAGAACGAGTAACATTGGGGATTTCTGGAATGACCTGTGCCGCCTGTGCGACTCGGGTGGAAAAGTCGCTCAAGAAAGTAGAGGGTGTCCTCAACGCCAATGTCAACCTGGCCAATGAAAAGGCCACCGTTGAATATATTCCGGGAAAAACGAATATTGATCGACTGATTGCAGCCGTTCAAAAAGCAGGGTACGGCGCAAAATCAGCTCAGGATCTAGATGTAGATTCCGAAAAGGAAGCACGTCAACGTGACTATCAGGAACAAAAACGTATGTTTACCATCGGAGCCGTTCTCTCTTCCGTTTTCCTCTTGCAGATGATATCGGACTTTGTTATGGTTTCCTTCCCTGATTCAGCCTTCCGTTTTCATCTGCATCCCTATCTTCAGTTCCTTTTGGCATCCGTGGTTCAATTCTATGTGGGTTGGCGTTTTTACAAGGGAGCTTATAACGCGTTGCGTGGGGGAAGCGCCAATATGGATGTCCTTGTTTCCATGGGTACCTCGGCAGCATACTTCTACAGTGTAGTCAACGTGTTAACCGGGAATTGGCACCATCTTTATTTTGAAGCGGCAGCAATTATTATCACCCTGATTCTCCTCGGAAAAATGCTGGAGGCGAGGGCAAAGGGGCAAACTTCCGAGGCGATTAAGAAACTGATGGGGTTACAGGCGAAAACCGCCCGTGTCATTCGTGATGGACAGGAAATTGATATTCCTATTGAAGATGTCAGAGTGGGAGATATCATCTTTGTTCGCGCAGGGGAAAAGATCCCGGTAGATGGTGAAATTATTGAGGGAAGCAGTACCGTCGATGAATCCATGTTGACAGGGGAAAGTATGCCGGTCTCGAAAAATGTGGGGGATACAGTAATCGGCGCTACCATCAACAAACATGGTTCCTTTAAGTTTAAGGCTACCAAAGTTGGGAAAGACACCGCCTTAGCTCAGATCATCAAACTCGTTGAGGAGGCTCAAGGTTCAAAGGCACCGATTCAGCGTCTTGCTGATCAAATTTCCGGGATCTTTGTGCCCATCGTTATCGGAATTGCTCTCCTAACCTTTGCGATCAGTTACTTCCTACTTGGGTTTACTCCTGCTCTGATTAGCGCGGTTGCAGTGTTGGTCATTGCCTGCCCCTGTGCCTTGGGGCTGGCAACCCCGACGGCAGTGATGGTGGGAACCGGAAAAGGGGCAGAAAATGGAATCTTGATTAAAGGGGCTGAGCATTTGGAAAGTGCCCACCGTGTAACAACGATTGTACTGGATAAAACGGGAACCATCACCAAAGGAGAACCGGAAGTAACGGACATTGTAACGACTGGCGATTATTTTGAACTCGAATTACTCCAATTTGCTGCAATAGCTGAGAAGGGGTCTGAACATCCCTTAGGAGAAGCGATTGTAAACGCTGCAAAACAAAAGGGATTGAAACTAGGAGAGCCGTCTCGATTTACTGCCATTCCCGGCCATGGAATTGAAGCGGAAGTCACGGATAGGAAAATCATGATCGGGAATAAAAAACTGATGAGCGAAAAAGGAATTCCGATTGACCCGATCGTCAACCGGATGGAAGAGTTGGAGAGCCAAGGCAAGACAGCCATGTTGATGGCGCTTGACGGAAAATTGGCGGGGATCATTGCGGTAGCCGATACGGTAAAGGAGACTTCCGCCCAAGCCATTCGTCGGTTGAAGGATATGAACATTGAAGTGATTATGATTACGGGGGATAATCAACGAACAGCTGAAGCGATCGCCAAACAGGTAGGTGTAGACCGGGTACTGGCAGAGGTTCTGCCAGAGGACAAAGCAGTGGAAGTAGAGAAATTAAAACAAGAAGGAAAAATTGTTGCGATGGTGGGAGATGGGATCAATGACGCTCCAGCCTTAGTAGCGGCTCATATTGGGATCGCTATCGGTACGGGGACGGATGTGGCAATTGAAGCAGCGGACGTCACTTTGATGCGGGGGGATCTGATGGGAATCGTCGACAGTATTAAGCTGTCAAAGGCTACCATGCGTAAGATTCGGCAGAATCTGTTCTGGGCTTTTGCTTACAACATTGTCTTAATTCCTGTTGCTGCGTTTGGTTTTCTGACTCCGATCCTTGCCGGAGCCGCAATGGCTTTCAGTTCCGTATCCGTTGTAACTAACACCTTATTCTTGCGCCGTTGGAAACCGGTTCGAGTCTGATCCGAAAAATGCCGTACCTTTTTCAAAAGGATGGCTTACCCTTAACTTCACAACATCTTCATAACTTACAAACAGGTTTTTCATTTCGGTACTCTATCCTGTAGTCAAGGAGGTGAACCAAAATGAAAAAATGGATTGCAGGTTTGGTTGTTGCAGGATTGGCTGTTGGTGCAGGATCCATTGCGTTGGCTGCCGAGAACGGAAAGGCTGAGTTTCCTGGTGTTGAAAACTTCAAACAGATGTTGCCCTTTATGAAGAAAATGCACCCGAACCTTTCAGAGCAAGAACTCCAGGATATGTTTAACGCATGTCACGGTGCTGACAAATCAGGGAACATGATGAATCAGCAAGGACACATGATAAATCAGTCAAATAACATGATGTCAGGTAATATGATGAAGATGTAACCCCTCTGAAAGCCTCCTAAAACGGGAGGCTTTTGCATTGCACTTCGAATCTTCAATTAATCTTCATAATAATGGGTTACCCTTATACGAAGATGAGTCGGAAGAGAGAAGGTGTTAATGTGGTCAACGCAAAAATTCTTGTCGTAGACGATGAACCGGATATCCTTAATGTATTGCAGGCTTACCTTGAGAAAAACGGATATGTAGTATACGCGGCTGAGTCTGGTATGTCCGGGCTCCAGATGTTTGACATGTTAAAACCGGACCTTATAGTTTTGGATCTGATGTTACCGGACATTTCCGGAGAAGAAATATGCCGAACCATTCGGCGCAAGTCTGATGTGCCAATTCTGATGCTGACAGCCAAAAGCAACGAAGATGATAAGGTTAACGGGTTACTGATCGGGGCGGACGATTACGTTACCAAGCCCTTCAGTCCACGGGAACTGACTGCAAGAATAATAAGTCTGCTAAGACGTTCCCATGTGAATGACATCCAAGAACCGACTATACTCCGGTTTCATAATAACCGATTACTCATTGACCTGGAACGTCATGAGGTACTTCTTAACAACGAACAAGTCAGTTTGACTCCATTGGAGTTTAAATTGTTGGTGACACTAGCGAAACATCCGAAACGTGTGTTCAGCCGGATGGAGTTGATTAACCTGATTCAGGGATACACATATGAGGGGTATGAACGGACTGTGGACGTCCACATTAAGAATTTGCGCCACAAAATCGGAGATGACCCGAGAAATCCCCTGTTTATCGGCACCGTTTTTGGTGTGGGGTACAAGTTTCAGGTGGCCGCGGATGAATAAGGGCATACGCAGAAAATTACTTTTATCTTTCATGGGCGTCGCCCTGATCTCACTTCTGACTATAAATTTGCTAATGAATACTGCAATGTCTATCCTATTCTCCGATTATTTGGAAAACCAACAAACAGCGGATGCTCAAATCTTGAAGACAGAACTGGTTGCATCCTACACCTTCCACACTGGATGGACAGAAGAGTCACTTATGGTAATTTCCCATTTTGCGATGACCAGAAACCTTCAATTTCGGCTCTTTGGTTTGAACAGTGAACTGATTTGGGATTCCGGCAAAATGGTCGGAGACCAGAATAGGGGCTCTCGAACCGGAAGCAAGGTTCCTTTGCTAAAGAACGGGGTCAAGGTGGGGGAACTGGAGACTATTGCGGGCACCAGTCAATATTACGAACATGAACAACAGTTTTTGGCTCTCTTTAATAACTTGTTATGGGGTTCCTTGTTCTTTGTCCTTGTGGGGGTTTATTTCTTCAGCCGATACATTTCAAACGGGATCAGTGCTCCGTTGTTAAGTATCAAAGATGCTGCCATCCGAATCCAGAAAGGGAATTTGAAGCATCGGGTAAGCATTGAGGGAAACGACGAGGAGATCGTGGAAGTTGGAACAGCGTTAAATCATTTGGCGGAATCTTTACAGGAGCAGGAAAACCTAAGGAAGCATTTGACTGCAGACATTGCGCATGAATTGCGAACTCCTCTGGCAATTGTCCAAAGCCACATAGAAGCCATTCAGGATGGTGTGTGGGAACCGACTCCGGATAAATTGAAACTTTGTCATGAGCAGATTATGCGGCTGGTTCATCTGGTCAGTGACTTGGAAAAATTGGCTGATGCGGAAAACCCGATGCTAAAGTTAAAGCCGGAAGCTGTGGAAATCAGCCATGTAATTCATGAGGCTGCAATGTCAGTCGAGAAGCTATGGGCACACAAGAATATCCGGCTCGACCTGACAGGTGTGAAGCCTGTGATCCTTGTAGGAGATCCGAAACGACTATTGCAAGTGTTTGTCAACCTTCTGAATAACGCTTTCAAGTTCACACCAGAACCCGGGACAATTCGTGTCGCAGTATCTGAAGAAACAGATTGGGTTCTGACGGAAATTAGCGATACTGGGATCGGAATCTCCAGTGACGAATTACCCTTCATCTTTGAGCGGTTTTATCGGGGGGAGAAATCCAGGAATCGCAAAACCGGTGGCGCAGGGCTTGGATTGGCCATTGTAAAAGCGATTGTGGAGGCACATGGGGGACAAGTATCGGTAAAGAGTGAGATGCAGAAAGGTTCGACTTTTACGGTACGGCTCCCCAAAAGCTTGAAACAGTCAGCTTCTTATGTTCTTCAAAAGTCCTAAACAGGATCTTCACAAGTTCTTGCTACCCTAAAGTCAAGAAAGGAGTGATTCACCATGATGATGGGTTGGGGAATGGGCTGGATCAGTTTGTTGGTTCAATTGTTTCTGATTGCGGGAGTTATCTATTTTCTGGTCAATCTTCTGAAAAAAGACGGATACAGCAACAACAGGGGCAGTTTCCATAACGCGGAAATGATTCTAAGCGAACGGTACGCACGCGGGGAAATTTCGGAAGAAGAATACAAACGGATGAGAGAGGTTCTTCGGAATGGCAAATGAGTCGGGTGAACATCCCATTAGTAAAATCTCCTTCTTGCGGGAAGGGGATTTTTCGTATTTCAAGATTCTTATCTGATTCTCAGGTTTGACTCAGAAACAATTCAGTTGCATGCCCTACCATAAGTATGTCAAAAACAATTCGACTTTGAGGGAGGATCTCCTATGAACGCAAAAGTGAAAGACCCTGTATGCGGCATGGAAATTGAGGCACACTCTGATGCTCTGCAAAGTTCTTATGGCGGAACGGATTATTTCTTCTGTTCAGCCAATTGCAAGGATCAATTTGATAAGGATCCGGCCAAATATGCAAAGCCCAAATCGGGGTGCTGCGGTCATGGCGGGCACCGATGCTGTCACTAAATGCGGCACCAATCCAAGAGGAAGGAGGGATGATGGACATGAACAAAGCAAATGCACTCAAGCATTTTGAAACCCGTATTTGGTTAGATAACAGCTGTTCAGCTGTCATTGTGGAGAAAGCCCTCCTGTCAATGTCAGGTGTGTTGAAAGCCGTTGTCAATCCCGCCATTTCGAAGGCCTATGTTGTATTCGATCCGCAAAAGACATCTGAACAGGTAATTACCCAAAAGCTCGAGGCATTAGGGGCAAAAGTACTGGATTCTCACCAAGACCGCCAAGACTGCGAACATCATGCTCATCATCAGACACCATCCGAAGAGCAGAATCCAAACGAAGAAGGCTCCGAGTATCGGGAGCTTATGAGAAAATGGTGGTTTGCCGCAGCCATATCAATTCCCACCATTCTTGTTTCCTACCCGGATCTGTTCCCCGGCGTCAAAGATTGGCTGCCCATGGGTAGCCCAAAATTGTGGTGGGCAAGGTTCGTTGTGGCTTGGTTAACGATTCCGGTGATGGTTTGGAGTGGCGGACAGTTTTTTACCGGAATGTGGGAAGGCCTTAAACACCGTTCTGCTAACATGCACACATTGATTGCCACGGGGATCAGTGCTGCTTGGCTCTATTCCGCTGTCGCACTGTTGTGGCCCGGGATCTTCCCTGACCCCGCTATGGCAGAAGTCTACTATGATGTGACAACCGTGGTAACCGCTTTGGTAGTGTTGGGGATGGCGATGGAGGTTCGTGCCAAGGGTCGTTCGTCGGAAGCGATCAAGAAATTGATCGGCCTGCAACCGAAGACAGCCCACGTGTTGCGTGACGGACAAGAACTGGAAATCTCGGTTGATGATGTCGTAGTAGGGGATGTTGTGATTGTTCGGCCCGGCGAAAAAATTGCCGTGGACGGCATCGTGGTGGAAGGAACATCAGCGGTTGACGAATCGATGCTGACCGGGGAATCCCTGCCCGTGTCCAAAGAACCGGGTCAGGAAGTGTTCAGCGGCACATTGAACAAAACAGGAAGCTTTAAATTCAAAGCGACCAAAGTTCAACAGGATACCGCTTTGGCCAATATTGTGGAAATGGTGCGGCAAGCCCAGGGATCCAGGATCCCTGTCCAGCGCATCGTTGATAAAGTGTCTGCGATCTTTACACCAGGCGTGATCATCCTGGCAATTCTGGGATACGTGATCTGGTATGACTTCGGCCCGCAACCGTCCTATATTTACGCGATGATTGTTGCAGTCACCACACTCATTATTGCATGTCCCTGCGCATTGGGAATGGCTACTCCAATGTCATTAACCACGGGAATCGGCAAAGGGGCAGAAAACGGAATTCTCATCCGGTCGGGGGAAGCGCTGCAAATCGCGGAAAGATTGAACACGATCGTCCTTGACAAGACGGGAACCATAACGGAAGGGAAACCCTCGCTTACAGATGTGATTCCGTTGGGGCGGTTTACTGAAACCGAAATCTTGAGAATCGGTGCCTCGATTGAACAAGGTTCGGAACATCCACTGGCAGGTGCCATTTTGGACGGAGCCAAAGACCAAGGAGTCACTTTTGTTCAGGTGGTTGGATTCAATGCGATTCCCGGTCATGGTGTCGAAGGAGTGGTTGAAGGCAAACGGGTACTGTTCGGGAACTTGAAGCTGATGAGAAAAGAAGGAATCCCGTTGGCCGACTTGCAGACTCATGCAACCCGTCTGGCGGATGAAGGGAAAACTCCCATGTATTTGGCGATTGACGGAGAGGCTGCGGGGATTATCGCAGTTGCAGATACTGTCAAGGAAGATTCAGCGGATGCAATCACCCAATTGAAAAAAATGGGGCTGGAAGTCGTAATGCTTACCGGGGATAACGAGCGGACCGCCCGGGCCATAGCAAAGCAAGTTGGTGTCGACCGGGTGCTGGCAGACGTATTGCCCCAGGACAAAGCGGAAAATGTCCGCAAGTTGCAAGCGGAAGGCAAGAAAGTCGCCATGGTGGGAGACGGCATCAATGACGCTCCCGCGCTTACCCAGGCTGATGTGGGGATTGCAATCGGTACAGGTACCGACGTCGCAATTGAAGCAAGTGACATTACCTTGATCAAAGGCAGTTTGAAAGGTGTGGTAAGCGCTATTCAAATCAGCCGGGCTACGATGCGAAACGTCTATCAGAACCTGTTCGGGGCGTTCATTTACAATGCGGCGGGACTGCCGGTGGCGTTGGGAATTCTGTACCCGTTTCTTGGAATCCTGTTGTCGCCGCTGGTCGCAGCCGCAGCCATGGCTTTCAGTTCGGTAACCGTGGTGGCAAATGCCAACCGGCTGCGAAACTTCAAACCAAAGGAGTTGTAATCCATGGGGGTTTCACAATGGGTCGTAACAATTATCGGACTTCTTCTCAGTTTCGGAATTGCCTGGTTCTTCTGGGGGCCCAAAAAGGGAGGGAGTCAGGCGGAAGTGAAGGATTCCGGTTATCAAGAAGCGGACATTCTGGTCAAAGGGGGTTATACCCCTGATGTGATTGTGGTCCACAGGGGGAAACCCGTACGTCTGCAGTTTCTACGGGAAGACAAATCGTCCTGTTCCGAGATGGTGGTATTTCCTGATTTTGAGAAAAGCATGATGCTTCCTTTTGGAAAAAAAGTAACCGTAGAACTTTTGCCCAACGATGCAGGAAGTTATCCCTTTACCTGTCAGATGGGAATGTACAGAGGCACTTTGATTGTAAAGGAATGAATAAATACCCTTTTTTGAAGGAGAGAATTCTATGAAGCAAAAAGCGTTATGGATGGGACTTGCCGTTTCTGCAGCTGTTGCAGGTGTTATGGTGTATGGATGGAAGGCGGATAAAGAGGCCACGACCGCTGCTGCCAAAGAAGGTACTGAATCAATTTTGACAACTACTCAACTTCGAAATCTGCCGCCTTTAAAAGAAACCAACGAGATTAAACCGACTGGTGAAACAAAATCTTTTACACTCGAGATCAAACCGGGGAAGTGGGAGCTTGTAAAAGGGACCTCCATTGATGCCATAACCGTGAACGGTTCCATCCCGGGTCCGGAAATCCGGGTTAAAGAAGGAGACACTGTCAGGGTTACTGTAAAAAATAATTTGCAACAAGAAACTGCCATCCACTGGCACGGTCTGCACGTTCCAAACAATATGGATGGGGTTCCGCCTTTGACACAAAACGGCATCAAGCCGGGAGAATCTTTCACTTATGAGTTTCCTGCCAACCATGCGGGTACCTTTATGTATCACTCCCATTTAAACAGTGTGGAGCAGATTGACAAAGGGTTGTACGGTCCCTTTATCATTGATCCGCAAAAGCCGGAAGATCAACCAAAATACGACAAGGATATAACCTGGATGCTTAGCGGCTGGATCGTTAATGAAACGAACGGGATGGCCCATGGCGGTGGGGGAATGAATTACAATTATTGGACAATCAACGGCAAGGCGTTCCCTGACACAAAACCGTTAACAGTCAAAAAAGGTGAGAAAGTACGGATGCGCTTGATCAACATCAGCAACCTGGCACACCCCATGCACCTGCATGGACACGACTTTCGCGTGATTGCTGAGGATGGTCATCCGGTGGCACAACCTCAGGTCATGAATACAATTGATGTAGCGCCAGGAAAAATCTACGACATTGAGTTCATTGCCGATAACCCCGGAACATGGGTCTTCCACTGCCATGAATTGCATCACACAATGAATGGGGAAGTGGAACCGGGCGGTTTGATCGGAGTGATCCAGTATGAAGGGCAACCGGCTCCTTCTGCAACTGAACAGAAAGGTCAATCCCCAAACATGAACATGTCTGATCAAAACATGCCGGGTATGAAACATTAATTTGATTGTTTAAACATGATACCCTCTGCAGGTCTCAAATTTGCAGAGGGTATTTTCTGGTTACTGGTAACTATCCAATTTGACTAACAGTTCACTTTTCGGGAGAAATAAGTAACAAAACGGTCAAGTTTGAGTGCTCGTTTCTTCATTCTTTCTTCATAATCGATCTGTAAGATTACTGTATCTGATTCATATTTCAATCCATTTTTCAAAGGAGAATCCAAATGAAACTGCTTAAGTTAACAGCTGTGAGTGTTACTGTTGCATTGATTTTGACGGGGTGTGGTGCAGGCAATTCTTCGAATTCCGGGGGGGCAGCCCAGCCTTCCAACGAGCCTGTTGCAAAAATTGAACACATGCATGGATTGACGTATTCTTCGGATGGTAGTTCCTTGTATATTGCTACCCATGAAGGACTGTTAAACAGCAAAGACGGAAAGTCATGGAACAGGGTAGGAGAAAACTTGGACCTGATGGGATTTAACGTGATGCCTGATGGAACCATGATTACCAGCGGTCACCCCGGTAAGGGGGTAAGGATGCCGAATCCCCTCGGATTCATGAGCAGCAAAGATTCAGGGAAAACTTGGAAAGCCCTCTCCATGGATGGGAAAATTGATTTTCACATATTGGTCCCAAATCAGAAACAACCAAATATCATTTATGGCTTGAACCAAATGGGAGAAGGAAAGTACGGCGCAGGTATCTACAAAAGTACTGATGGAGGGAGCAAGTGGGAACAGATAAAACCCCAAGGACTGCCGAATGACCTTCATAAAGTAATAACGTTTATCTCCATGCCTGATAATCCGGACCAATTGTTGGCTGGTGTTGATGAAGCGGGCATATTGGCCTCACAAGACGGCGGAAAGACGTGGAAGTTACAGGATGACAAGGCATTGCTGACTGCATTACAAGTGATACCCGGCACAGATCAACTGATCGGCTACGTGATAGCTTCCAATAAGCAAGGGATTATGGTAAGCAAGGACAAAGGGAAAACTTGGGACAAGTTAGGATTGGATTTGGGGAATGACGCCGTTGCTTACATTACAGTTAACCCTAAAGATACAAACCAAATAGTGGCAGCTTCCTATGAAAATTCGGTGTATGAGACCCGTGATGGGGGTAAGACCTGGATTCCCTTGATGGAAAAGGGGAGTGCCAAGCAATAATCTTATCTTCACATTTGTTTGATACTCTCAATGGGAATCTAGAATTGTCTTCGTCCGGGGGAATGAGCATGCAATGGATAGATTTGTATTCCTGGTATGCACAATTGGCCAACTCATTGGCTGAGCCTATACACGAGCTGGCAAGAGGGACAGAGATTCCTATATTGGTAGCGTTGATACTTGGAGTCGCCGGTGCCACAGCTCCTTGCCAGATCTCGACTAATATGGGGGCTTTTGGGTATATTGCCCGCTATTCAGAAAACAGCGAAGCAACCTTTGGCCAAGCTTTGGGATTTGTGGCGGGTAAGATTCTGACTTACTCGATTCTTGGAGGGACTGTAATTTTCCTTGGTACACAAATGGAGTCGATATCTGAATACCTTATACCGGCGATAGAGGTTGTGCGAAAAGGAATAGGTCCTGTTTTTCTCATCAGCGGCTTGGCAATGCTGGGTGTATTTAAATTCCAATCCACAGTGGGGGAAGGACTTAAGAACCAGTTGTTAAGAATTGTACCCAAACGAGGTGCGTGGGGAGCATTTTTGTTAGGGATCGTGTTTTCTCTGGCCTTTTGCCCGACCCTTTTCCTGTTATTTTTTGGGACGCTTGTGCCCCTTGGCATGCAATCCACCGGCGGCATTTTCTTTCCTGCCGTATTTGCGGTTGGTACCGCGGTTCCCTTGCTGTTCCTGACTTACTTGTTGGTTACAGGGAGCGATGTGTTGAAGAAGAAGTTCATTCGGAGCGCAGGAAAATTTAACCGCATTGTAACCAAGGTTGTTGCAGTACTCTTTATTTTGTTGGGGATTAACGACACTTTTCTCTATTGGTTGTTATAAATCTGGAGGTGGTGAACATCCCATTTTGGCGGTGCTGTAAAGCATCGCTTTTTTGTGTTGATTTATAGAATCTCCTTCATCTTAGAATCGCTTTGTAAAGTCATTTATCCGACAAACTTTCGACACGGATTGTTTGTCGGTTTCTTCACCGGAAATCCATATTTTCTCCCTATTTTCTTAACTAAGGGCCGTAGTAGAAGGGAGTTGGATTTATGAGAAAGAGAATTGTGGCATTGACCTTTTCCATCTTGCTTTTGTCCCCTGGTTGGAGTTGGGCGGCAGAAAATGATCCGCATGGCAGCGGGCACGGAAGCGGAAGTGGGGAAAAACATGAACAGACGTCGACGGATTCTAATATGAGCCCGGATGAACATCAGAAGATGCAACCCACCGACAAACATGAACCCGATATGGAATCACACAACCCGGCAACAGAGGGGAATCACAAATCAGGCGGTAATGACCACGGCAGTGGCGATTCTGAAGGCGGGGGGCACGGAGATGGAAAAGAGGTTCGCGAAACCCCACCCAACTTTAAGGTTCTCGGGGCATTTGCCGCAGTCAATGCAGGATTTATCCTGGCAGGAATCTGGAACAAATGGATTCGGAGAAGAGGTGCTTGAGTATGCAGCAAACAAAGCGAATGAACTTGCTGGATTTTCCATTGATCAAGAAATTCATTCAAAGCCGGTGGTACCCGGGGATCTTCCAATGGATCGCCATGGCGGTGTTTGCCACGGTAGTGTACCAATTGGTGGCAGGAACCTCAAATCCCAGCAAGAACTTTGGTACATCCACCACATGGGTGTTGTGGTGGCCTATCATTCCAATTGTTTTTCTGGTTCTCGGTAGATTCTGGTGTGCTGTCTGTCCGTTCGGCAAACTCAGTGACTTGGTTCGGAAGTTTGTGGGCAGTGAACGGCCCGTTCCAAAATTCCTCAAGAAATATGGAATCTGGCTGATTGACCTTTTCTTTATTCTTATTACCTGGGCTGACCACATTTGGGGAATTGTTGAATCGCCGAGGGGATCCGGGTACCTTTTGTTGATACTGACAACGATGGTGGTCGCGACTTCCGTTTTTTATGAAAGAAGGACATTCTGCAAAACTTTATGCTTCCTGGGAGGGTTGGCCGGCAACTATTCCCGTTCCGGAATGCTCGAATTGCGCGGTACCCCTGACATATGCAAAACCTGTAAAACTCAATCCTGTTTCAAAGGGAATGAAAAAACGGAAGGATGTCCCATGTTCCAGTTTGTGCGAACGATGGACACCAGTGCGGACTGTAACCTATGCGGAAATTGTGTCAAGACTTGTCCCAACAACTCCATTCGCATATCACCACGCAAACCGACCAGTGAACTTTGGGGAATCAAAAACCCGAAGATGGAACACGCGTTTCTGGCTTCCGTGATCATGGGAATCGTGTTTGTCCAGAACATCACGATGCTTGAGATCTGGCAAGACATTTTGCAAATTATTGGCAGTCTTACAGGCACCCAAAATTACAATGTCAACTTTACGGTTGCTTTCATCATCTCCATGCTGCTTCCAATTGGAATGTTAATGCTCACCGCAAGACTGACAGCATCCAAATGGTCAAAAACAGCCATAATGGAGAATTTTGTCCGGTTTGGTTATGCAATCATTCCATTGGATCTGGCGGGGCACGTGGCGCACAACCTGTTCCACATGGTTACCGAAGGAAAAGCGGTCTGGTTCAATACTGTCTCTCTGTTTGGGGTCAATCTGACGGGTGATCCCAGCTTTGCTTCGGCAACAACCGTGCAGTTTATGCAATACGGACTGATCCTGCTCGGAATGGCAGGTTCCATTTACACCGTATATCGAATTGGCAACAAGGGTTCCTTTAGTAAACTGTTTCCCTATTATGCATTGATGGTACTGTTGGCGGCAATCAACATCTATCTGTTCTCGCTGCCAATGTCTCACCGGGTTTAGTCAAGCAAAAATTTCCTTTGAGTGAAACGAGCAGGAATTCGCCTTTGAATTCCTGCTCGTTTTATGATGCTCTCCTATCCTTGCAATCCTTGTTTTACCCATTGTGCGACTTGAACAGTCCGCTTCGCTTGATGGCGAACCGCTTCCAACGCTTCGTCCGGAATCTGTCCGTCTTCACGTGCCGTTACGCTGGTCCCGTATGGATTGCCGCCTGCCGCAAAGATCGACTGATCGGTATAACCTGGGGCTGCGATGATGGCACCCCAGTGGAACATGGTGGTGTAAAACGATAATATTGTCTGTTCCTGGCCGCCATGCGGATTGCTTGCGGTAGCCATTGCGCTTACGACTTTGTTTGCCAGTTTGCCCTGGAACCAGAGCCCGCCTGTCATATCAAGGAATTGTTTGACCTGAGATGGAACGTTTCCGAATCGGGTTGGCATGGAGAATATGTACGCGTCCGCCCATTCAAGATCTTCCAATGTGGCTACCGGGACGTCTTTGGTAGCTTCATAATGGGCTTTCCAAGCCGGATTTGCAGCAATTGCCGATTCCGGAGCCAGTTCTTGAATCCGCAGCACTTTCACTTCGGCCCCTGTGCCTTTTGCCGCTTCCGCAGCCGTTTGCGCCAGTTTGTAGTTGGTGCCGGTGGAACTGTAGTACAGAATCGCCAGTTTGACATTACTCATCTCAAATCCCCACTTTCTCATAATAGTTTTGGATCGTTGCGACGGATTCATTGTAACCGATAAACTAACTTTTGTAAAGTAACGAGAAAAATGTAGGGTCTCTATCTGGGAAATTTCTTCATAAGTTCTTCAAAACTTTTAGTTACGATAAATTCCCACGGAAAAATGCCTGAGAAGAATGAGACAAGATGAACCTTAGGAGAGGTGACCCCGAATGAGTCATAAAATCATCGTTATCGAGGACGATAAAAAAATCTCTGCGATGCTGCGAAGAGGGCTTACTTACGAAGGGTTTGACGTAATAACCGCCGAAAACGGGAGGAAAGGCCTGCTGATGGTTCTGGAGGAGATCCCGGATCTGGTTATTCTTGACGTGATGATGCCGGGAATTGACGGTTTGGAAGTATGCCGCAGGTTGCGAAAAGAGGGGAACATCCCCATACTTATGGTGACCGCCCGAGATACGGTAGAGGATCGGGTACGGGGACTTGAAACGGGAGCGGACGATTATTTGGTAAAGCCTTTTGCGTTTGAAGAATTGGTTGCACGAGTGAAGGCTCTATTAAGGCGTGCAAAGGGGGATGAAACAAAAGACAGGTTGCAATTTGCGGATTTGATTCTGGATTTAAACTCTCGTACGGCTTTTCGGGGAAAGCGATCTATTGAGCTATCGACAACCGAATTCGATCTTCTGTCCTTTTTCATGAACCATCCGCAGCGGGTTCTCACTCGGGAACTGATTATGGAAAAGGTCTGGGGATTTGATCATGAAGGGGAATCGAATGTCTTGGAAGTTTATGTTGGATATTTGCGCCGCAAACTGGAAGAACAAGGGGAATCACGCTTGATTCATACAGTTCGGGGAGCGGGGTATGTGATGAAAGAATGAAAACAATGCCGATACGCCTGCGTTTGACCCTTTGGTACTGCTTGATATTCGGATTGCTTCTGGTCACTGTAACTTCCAGCATTTATATTTCACACCGGACATCCCATTACAAAGAGATTGACCGTTCTCTGACCAGCGTCTCGACTCATTTCAAAGAAGAAGTGGAAGAAGAGATCAGGGGTGGAAAACCCTTGGAACAAATCCGTCTTTCCGCCGGGGAGTTCACATTGAGTGGCGTTTATACGGTGTTAAAAGATGCAAACGGCAAAAAGATAGTATCCAACCTCGAATCGAACCAACTTCCTCACAGTCCTTTTGCGGACATCAGCACCATGACCAAGGACACATTGCATACGGTCACTGATCCCGTTCTGGGCAGATACCGGATGTTGATCCAACCCATCCGCATCAATCAACAAATGATGGGGTATATCCAATCGGAAATATCTCTGCAGCAAATCGATATGTCTCTGAACAGACTTGGCTGGTTGATCGTCGGATTTACGTTGATTGGAATCGTTTTGGCGGCGCTTGTCGGATGGTTTCTGGCGAAGAAAGCATTAAGCAGGGTCGAATTGATCAGCGACACGGCGAAAGCGATTGCTGCTTCACAAGGGTTTCACCAACGGGTGATGCACGAAGGGCCCAAAGATGAACTGGGTGAACTGGCTGAAACATTCAACCGGATGTTGGAAAGTCTGGAAAACGCTTATGTCAGTCAGAAGAGATTTATCGCAGATGCTTCCCATGAACTTCGCGCTCCTCTCACAACAATCCGGGGAAATCTGGACATCTTGCAGAAAATGAAGGGATTGCCTGCTGCGGAGAAGGAGGAGATTCTGAGCGATATTCGCAATGAAGCGGTTCGAATGTCAAAGATGGTGGCCGATCTTCTTTCACTTGCACGTGCAGACGCCGGACAGGAAGTGAGGAAGCAGATTGCAGACCTGACCAAAATCGCCAAAGAAGTGGAAACGGAAATCCAGGCATGGAAAACAGAAGTCTCCATTAAAAGCAGATTGGAGAAGAAAGTTGCAACCTGGGGAGATCCGGATCTGCTCAAACAGCTATTGCTAATATTGGTGGAAAACGCTGTACGATATACCCGGGCTGGGGGAACGGTTACTTTAGCGATATCCGGGGATAAAGAGAATGCGACGGTTAAGGTCATTGACACCGGGATCGGTATCGATTCGAAGGATTTGCCGCATATATTTGACCGCTTTTACCGCAGTGAAGCGGCAAGAGCCCATTCGCCAGACGGAACGGGACTCGGTCTTTCCATCGCCAAATGGATCGTGGATCAACATGGAGGCAGCTTTGTTGTAACAAGCACACCGGGCAGGGGAACCGAGTTTCTCGTCAACTTTCCTAAGGTACAATGACACCTTTTCACACATGAAAAGGTGTTTTTTCTTATCCAATTCTCAGGTTTGATTCAGATTCCCTTCACGATTTCTCTGTACCATTAAGATATTAACATGGAGAAAAGGGTGGTTCGTATGTCAGTCTCATTGAAGAGACTGTTGTTGGTTGCAGTCCTGGCTGTACTTGTTGGATTTGCGATTGCAGGAAGATGGGATTGGCTCTTGTACGGTCTGTTTCTGATGTGCCCGTTAATGCATCTCTTTGGGCATAACAATCATTCAGGTCATTCCGGCCACAAACACTGAAGAAAACAACAATCCAGACCTACACTTGCAAAGGGAAGGGATGAATGATGAAAAAGAAATGGTTATTTTGGTTGGTGCCTGTGCTCGCACTTGCTGCAGCAGGAGGGTGGGGGTTCAACAAATGGTCAAACACGGGTGAGCCGGCCTCCGTATTTTACGTACCCAACGCAGGGGACGGGTCCATATCTGTTGTGAATCCAAACGATGGTAAAAAGGTCGATACGATTCCTCTTGGAACAAAACAAGCATCTCATGGAATCGCCATCAGTCCCGATGGGGGTATAATATACTCGGGTACCGGATTTGAAGGGAAATCTTTGCTTGCCATCGATACAAAAACCAAAAAGATTGTAAAGGAACTCAAGTTTACGGAAGGGGTACACGGGATTGACATTGGGCCTGACGGCAAGTACCTGTATGTTTCGTTGAATCCTGGACTCGGCAAAACCGGCGGTGGCTTGGCGGTTGTTGACACTGTCCATTTTGAACAAAAAGCGTTAATTCAAACAGGCGAGGGTCCTGCTCACGTGGCGGTCACCGCTGACGGTTCACAGGTTTGGGTCGCCAATGTGAATGGAAATACAGTTGCGGTAGTCGACGCCAGAAGCAACAAACTGTTGAAAGTTTTGCCCGTAGGTAAAGTGCCGAATGAAGTTGCCGTCAGCCCCGACGGGAAGCGGGCATTTGTTGCAAATGTCAATTCAAATACGGTATCCGTCATTGATACTCTCACATTTCAAACCGTGGCGGAGATTCAGGCCGGCGAAGCGCCGCACGGGGTTACCGTTTCGCCGGACGGCAAACAGATATGGGTAGCCAACAACAAATCAAACGATGTTTCGGTAATTGACGGCAATACCCTGAAAACAGTGGCAACCATTCCTACCGGTGCTTATGCAAACCACGTTGCCTTCTCCGTGGATGGAAAATGGGCGTTCGTGACAAACCGGCAATCAAACGACATCGTGAAGATCGATGTTGCCAAGCGAACGGTAACAGCGAGGATTCCTGTTGGCACGGAACCGCATGAAATCTCTCTTGAAGATTATGTGGCCAAGCCTTCTGAAAGCAGCAAAGCACCTCTTAATAAGATCAAGACCGGGCAATCCGGTCCCGTCCAAATCGATGCCGAAAAACTGGGGACAGAGGATCTGGATTCGAAGCAGCAGGTAAAAGACGTAACCAAAGCGGATTTCGAACAATATGAAGTGTTTCGAATCTCATTCACTACGCATTCGGGTGATTTGACTTCCTTGCCGATTGACCGGAATGTATTTCTGATTTCGGACAACAAAGCCAAAGTGGCACCGGCAAAATGGATCGTGCAAAGCAGTGATTCCCATCACCCTATATATCTGGCACTGTTTCCAAAATATCAGCCAGGCAAGGTTTCATTGGAAGTTGGAGGAATCGGAGACAAACCGGTAACTTTTACGTGGGAATAATATCCTTTCATCTTGAATTGAGGGGTAAGACTTCTAACAGAGTCTTACCCTTTAATTGATGTGTTTGATTATCTTGGTCTTTACTCACGAAATATTGCACACTTGATTTTTGTATATAACTATTATATATTTACTTACGAAACGTAATTAAAATAAAATAATATTGGAGGATGACAAGATGTCAAAAAAGAATGAATGGGGCGCACTGATTTTGCGTGTTGTGCTAGGTATTACATTTTTGGCCCATGGCATTTCCAAATTTCAGATGGGAGTCGGAAATATTGCAGGATGGTTTGGCAGCATTGGACTTCCGGGATTTCTGGCTTATGTAGTGGCCACTTTGGAATTGGTTGGAGGAATCGCCTTAATCATAGGTCTTGGCACTCGTTTTGTTTCAGCATTACTGGGAATTGTAATGATCGGGGCAATTTTTAAAGTGAAATTGTCTGCCGGCTTGTTGGGAAGTGGACAATCGGCAGGGTATGAACTGGATTTGGCCCTGTTAGCGATGGCGTCATATCTTTTCATGAACGGAAGCATCCTGTATTCATTCGATTCACTCTTTCATCGTTCCGGAAAAAACGAGATTGATGCGTCCGTTTGAAAAAATTCCGTTAAATCAACGGCCTTCTTGATCCGCTTGGACATCAGGAAGGCCTTTTCTTGTCTGAAAATGAAAGTATGATTTGGACATCCGCCTGACACATTCGGGAGCTAAGCTATTCTTGCAAGCAACGCAAAACATTTTTAACGGAGGAGATTGATAATGAAGAAAAAATCTTTTGGGCTTTTACTTGCAGGAGCGATGACAGTTGGTGTGTTGGGAGGGGTCCAGGCATTCGCGGCGAATGATACAACAGGGAATTCTTCTGTCGAAGACAAAACGCAAACTTTAGAAAGGCAAGGGAAACATAGTTGGGGACATCATGGCAAGCAATCTCAGGAACAACTCGTTCAAGAAGCTCAAGAACTGGGGATTGCAACAGACGGCAAAGATACCCGGACTTTACGCAAAGAAGTAATGGAAGCCAAAATCAAAAAAGAAGCGCAAGAACTCGGAATTGCCGCTGATGGGAAAGAGCTTCGCGATTTGGCAAAGGAAGTGCATGATACAAAGGTTTTAAACGCGGCCAAGGAACTTGGGATTTCGACTGAAAACAAAAGTACAAAAGAAATTAGGAAGGAAATCTTTGAGAACTACCCTGACAAAGCGAAAGAATTATTTTCTCGAAAAGGGTTCCCGGGTGGATTCGGGTTTGATTCGCATCATAAACATAGAGGCCCCAGCAGATAACACAGTCAAGTAAATCCTCGATTTAGTATCGGGGATTTTCGTTTATAATAACGGATAAGAAAGGAGTCCGGAGATGAAAACTATTTTAATTGTTGAAGACGAATTGGTGATTTCCCGGGTTCTTAAAGTCTATCTGCAGAAAGCAAATTTCAATGTGGAACAGGCTTTTACCGGGCAAGAAGCAATTGAAAAATTCGATTTCATAAAACCGTCCCTGGTGGTATTGGATGTCATGCTCCCGGACTTGGACGGATGGAGCATCCTGAAATATATTCGCGAAAGAAGTTCTTGTCCGGTGATCATGCTGACGGCTCTTGGGGAAATTGATCAAAAATTGTCCGGATTGAACCAGGGGGCTGACGATTATATGACGAAGCCCTTTATTGCAGATGAAGTTGTGGCAAGAGTAAATGCTGTGCTAAGGAGATCTGCCCAGATTATTGAAAGCAATGAAACCATATACTATGGCAGTTTAAAGATTGATTTCAAAGGACACTCCGTCTCACTGAATGGAATAGAACTCAACTTTACTCCCCGCGACCTTTCTTTGTTTTTGTTTCTCGCTCAGCATCCAAATCAAACGTTTACCAGAGAACAATTGATTGAACACATTTGGGGGTATGATTATGAAGGAAGTGACCGGGCTGTTGACCTGGCAATCAAAAGAATCAGAAAGATGTTGAAAAACTGGCCATCATCCGAAGGGGAAATAAAAACATTACGAGGATTGGGGTATCAATTCTGTGTCTCCGAAAAGCGATAAGCGGATCTCTTTGCTTAGGTATTGGACGACCCGTTATCTTGTCACTCTTTTTATCGGACTGCTGATCATCGGAATCATCTCTACGCTTTGGATAAGATATTCAACCATCGAAAACCGGTTGGATACGATAAGATTGATGGCGGAAGAAATCACTGACAGGGTTGTTGACACCGAGGGCAATCTCCATATTGGTCCTTTCTTGCCAAGAATTATCGAGAAGAGGCAGAGGTTCTTGCACTTGGAAGGTGAATTGCTGCTCATTATTACCGATAAATATGGAATACCGCTATACAGCAGGCCCGACTTGCCACCAACCGCACTAAGGCAAATTCTTTCTTTCTCAAAAGCGAATGGAGAGACTGTAGACAAGATTACCATAGGACCTGATCAAAAACTGTACCTTGTCAAGAACAGGATTGAATACAATCAAGAAACTCTCGGATGGGTTCATCTCGTGTATCCTGAAAAAGACATACCCAGGAATACAGAGGAGCTGCAGTTGCTGGGGATTATGCTGGGAAGCCTGGCATTGCTCGGATGGGCTGTCATCTATCTGCTTACAAGTAAACTCTCAAAACCGATCCAAGAGGTAGCAGGCGCAGCCAAACAGATTGTGGCCGGGAACTACGAGATTCGTTTGGAAAAAACCGTAAAGGAAAAGGAAGTCTACGAGTTAATCCACTCCTTTAAAGAAATGGCCGAACGTCTGCAGCAATTGGAATCCTTGCGTACAGAACTTTTGGCTGGAGTCACGCACGAATTGAAAACCCCTGTTGCCTCTATCAGCGGCCTTATTCAAGCGGTCAAGGATGGGGTTGTGACGGGAGAAGAAGCTAAAGAATTTTTGAATATATCTTTAAATGAAACAGGCAGACTGCAGAAAATGGTGGAAGACTTACTCCATTTCAACTCGTTTGCGGTAGGAGCCATGACGGTTCAAAAAGATACGCAAAACATGAATCGATTGATACAAGAAATCATTCACCAGTGGTTAGTCGTACAAGATGACAATGGGATCGACCTTCATACATGGGTGCCGGAAAATACTATTTATGCAACCACTGATGCCATGCGTATTCAGCAGATCTTGATCAATTTGTTGAATAACGCCAAGCAGGCGACCGGCATCGGAGGAAAAATCGATGTTATCTTATATCAAGAAGGTGAAGAAATCAGGATTGATGTAAAGGACAATGGCATTGGAATACCGGAAGAGGAACAACCCTTAATATTTGAGCGTTTCTTTAGGGGAAAGGACAAAAAATACAAAGTGCGGGGCTTGGGTCTGGGCTTGCCGTTAAGCAAAATGATTGCCAAAACCCTGGGCGGCGACCTTGTGTTAAAAGAAAGCTCAGAGACAGGAACCACATTTTCATTCAGCTTGCCAAAATAAAAATGTATTGCCTGACTGTCTTGGACATATGCCTGACACATTCAACAGCCATAATATTTTGGATGAAACGCAATGGACGTGTCCAAATCAGGAAACGGGTCAGGAGGAAAGAAACGTGAGCGAAATCGTTCTAAACGAAACTAAGCCTTCGTTTGGCAGAAAGAACAGAAAAAAAACTGCGATTCTCTCAATCGTCGGGTTGCTGCTTGCCGGGACCGGGTATTGGATGTATCAAAAATCTGCAGCCCAGCCTAACGCATCCCCCATGATCCAATGGGTGGCTGTAAAACGGGGAGATGTGACGGAAACCGTTTCTGCGTCGGGCATCGTGCAGGCGCCAAAACAGATTTCGTTAAATTTCTCGGGGACTGGCAACGAAGTTGTTACATCGGTCAATGTTAAAATCGGAGATCAGGTTAATGCGGGCCAAGTGCTGGCAACGGTTGAAGATGCCAACGCCAGAGCTGAGGTCGCTAACGCGAAAGCCAACCTTCTGGCGGCACAAGCACGTTTGTCGGAAGTGAAGCAGGGGGCGACTCAGGAAGAGATTGCGATACAGGAAGAAAACCTGAACAAAGCCAAGTTAACTCTTGAAGGAGCCAAGACTACATACGAATACACAAAAAAGCAATTCGATTTCGGCGGCGTACCCAAGATGCAATTGGATCAGGCCAAGCTCGACCTGGATCAGGCACAGGCCTCATACAATGTGGCTGTGGCACAGTACAATCAGGTTAAGGCCCCGCCGCAAGCGTCTTCGATTCAATCGGCCGAGGCGGCGGTTCTGCAGGCAGAAGCCCAATTGCAGAAACAAGAAGTTGCACTGCAAAAATACACGCTAAAAGCACCGATGGATGGGGTAATTGTGCAGGTCAATGGTAACGTGGGCGAAATACCCGACAACAATTCCGCATTTATCGTTATGGACAATTCGAATACGGAAGGACTGGAGGTCTTGGCGCAGGTCAGCCAAAGTGACATCGGAAAAATCAAAGTGGGCATGCAGGCGACAGTTACTTCCAGTTCTTTTGCGGACAAAAAATTTCAGGCTAAGGTGACAACCATTTATCCGGAAGCTACCACGGAATCCGGGGTTACCTCCTATAAGGTGCTTCTTTCCGTTGATAATCAGGAGAATCTGTTGAAAACCGGAATGACTACAAATGTTACCATTGAAATAGGAACTCATAAAAATGTCCTTTATGTTCCGGTTGCCGCGTTAAAATATCAAAACGGATCCGATGGCGTTTACGTTGCAGGTCAAGCGCCGCAAGAAAAGTCTCCACTTCGCTTCCAGCCGGTAAAAGTCGGTTATTATAGTTCGGATCGGGTTGAAATCGTCTCCGGACTGCAGGAAGGAGAGCAAGTTGCATTGCAGATGGGTACTTCTGGCTCCTCTGCAACGAGACCCGCCGGTGGACTTGGCATCCCGGGGATGGGTGGGCCCGGTGGCGGCGTGAGGGGAGTCCGGTAACCCATGAAGTCGGTCATTCAAATTGAGAACCTGAGAAAGATTTATCAAGTTGGAGACCAAGAGATTCAAGCGCTTCGCGGGGTTAACCTGACGATCGACGAAGGAGACTTCGTAGCCATCATGGGCCCCTCAGGATCGGGAAAGTCAACCATGATGAATGTGATCGGGTGTTTGGATCAACCCACTTCCGGTGAATTTTATTTGGATGGATACCCGATTTCAAAGGCGCATGATGACGAATTGGCTTTCATCCGAAACCAGAAGATCGGGTTCGTCTTTCAAAATTTCAATCTGCTTCCTCGAACAACGGCATTGGAAAACGTGGAGCTGCCATTATTATATGCGGGAGTTTCTGGAAAAGAGCGGCGTCAAAAAGCCATTGAAGCCCTGAAAAGTGTGGGCTTGGGAAACCGTTTGAACAACAAGCCGAACGAATTGTCCGGTGGACAGCAGCAACGGGTCTCCATAGCCCGGGCCTTGGTGAACCAGCCGGTGATCCTGTTGGCCGATGAACCGACAGGGGCGCTGGACACCCAGACCAGCATCGAAATTATGAGTATCTTCCAAAAGCTTAATGACGAAGGAAAAACAGTCATACTGGTTACGCACGAACCCGATATTGCCAACTATGCAAAACGGATTGTCCGTTTCCGGGACGGACAGGTGATTTCAAATGAACCGGTCATGCAGCGAAAAACGGCGAATTCGGAGGACATGGTGTTATGAAATTGTGGGAAAGTATGCGGGTCGCTTTGCGGAGTATCAAAGCCAATACCCTGCGGGCCATTTTGACCATGCTTGGCATTATCATTGGTGTTTCCGCAGTGATTGTGATGGTAGCCATTGGGGAAGGGGCATCCACCAGTGTGGCATCCCAGATCAACAGCCTGGGCAGCAACCTGTTAATTGTCTCCCCGGGACAGGCCAGACAAGGCGGTGTCAGTCTGGGGGCGGGCTCCTTAAATACCTTGACCCTTGAGGACGCCCAAGCCATTTCCACGCGGGAGTCCATCGCCCGTGTGGCGCCCTCCCTGAGCAGGCAGGCCCAGATTGTGTGGGGGAACCAGAACTACTCTACTTCAGTGGAAGGTACGAACGATGCCTATCCGGAAGTCCGAAACATAAACATTACCCAAGGACGGTTCTTTAACCGGTTTGAAGTAGAGGGACAAGCAAATGTGGCTGTTGTGGGACCTCAAGTGGTCAGCAACCTGTTTGGGAGTCGAATCTCAAATCCTGTGGGGCAAACGATTCAAATCAACCAGCTTCCCTTTACGATAATTGGAATCTTGCCAAGCCAGGGAAGTTCCGGCCCGAACAACAACGATGACAAAATTATGATTCCTGTAACCACGGCCATGAACCGGTTGTTCGGGCAGACAAGAGTCAGAACGATTTACGTGTCGGCCAAATCGGCTGCTGTCATGAACCAGGCCCAATTTGAAATTCAGCAGACGCTTCGCTCTCAACATCGTCTGTCTCCGCGGGATCAGGACGATTTTCAGATCAGTTCCCAGGCGCAAATTCTTAGTACGGCCCAGGGAGTGACCGATGTCATGACGACCTTGCTTACAGGGATTGCAGCCATTTCCCTGGTGGTTGGGGGAATCGGGATTATGAACATCATGTTGGTGTCTGTGACGGAACGAACACGGGAGATTGGGATCCGGAAAGCGCTTGGGGCAACACGCGGAGCCATCTTGCAGCAATTTCTGATAGAGTCTGTGGTGTTGAGCTTATTGGGGGGAATCATCGGGATCTTTCTGGGAATCGGGGGAACCAAGCTGATAAGCCAGTTGTCCAGTATAACGACAACCATCAGTCTGACACCGATTTTGTACGCTTTTTTGTCTTCGATGTTTGTTGGTATTGTGTTTGGGGTGTATCCTGCCCGGAAGGCGGCGCGATTAAAGCCCATCGATGCATTGCGCTACGAATAATACAGCTAATTTGGTGCTTCTCCAAACGTTTGCTGGAGAGGCTTTTTTGTCTTTGTTTCGTCCGGCAGGAAGATTGTTGGCACAGGGGTTGTATCCTCAATAGGACTATCAAGTACAGGACTAAGGACATAATAAGGAGATAGGGTATTCTGGAAAAAGATACTGGAACATAACGGGGGAACCAATGAAGGACATTAAATTTTCAACTGAAGCAAGAAAAGCGGAACACATTGAGATCTGTCTGAACGAAAAAGTTACCGGGGATCAGATTACCACCGGTTTTGAACGCTATAGATTCAAGCATTTGGCCCTGCCGGAAGTGGATTTCTCAGAAATTTCCACAGTCACTGAGTTCCTAAGGAAGCGTCTGAAGGGACCATTTCTGGTCAGCTCCATGACCGGCGGTACCGAAACGGCTCATGGAATCAACAGCCGCTTGGCGTCCGTTGCCGAGAGGCGGGGCTGGGCCATCGGGGTGGGATCGGTAAGGGCAGCTCTGGAGAACCCTGATCTGGCCTATTCCTTCCAGATTCGAAAGTCGGCTCCTTCCGTTCCCATTATAGCCAACCTGGGAGCGGTACAGTTCAACTATGGGATCGGTGCGGACCATTGTCGTCGGGCTGTGGACCTCCTGGAAGCGGATGGTCTGGTGCTTCATCTGAACAGCCTGCAGGAGATCTTCCAGACGGAGGGGAACATGAACTTCAAAGATCTTCTGGTCAAAATTGAAAAGGTGTGCCGGAGTCTGGAGGTTCCCGTGGGCGTGAAGGAAGTGGGTTGGGGGATTGACGGGGTGACTGCCCGACGATTGCAGGATGCAGGGGTGAGTTTCATAGATGTGGCGGGGGCTGGAGGAACGTCTTGGAGTCAGGTGGAAAAGCACCGGTCCAAAGACCCGATGAAGAAGCGGGCGGCGGAGGCATTCAGGGACTGGGGCAACCCGACGGCGGAATGCATACGGGAGGTTCATGAGTATGTTGAGAAAGTTGTCATTATTGCCAGCGGAGGCATTCAGAATGGACATGAAGCTGCCAAAGCGATGGCCTTGGGAGCAGACCTGGTTGGCTTCGGTCGTACACTGCTGAAAGCGGCAACCGAATCGGAAGAACAGTTGGACCTGCGGTTTGAGCAGGTTGAATATGAATTCCGGGCGGCCATGTTTGGGATCGGGGCCGGAACCCTGCAGGCGTTGAAAAACACCGACCGGTTGGTAGCGGTCCGAGCTTGAGGAATGAATTCATTACGGGTATCGCTGCAAATTTTGAAAAACCGGGCATCTCCGATGTGGGGATGCCCGGTTTCTTTTCTTGATACACCATGATAGGAGTCGTGTCAGCATGCATATCGGCAAACGTATATTATCCCAGTAGAAGGAGGTAAAGTCAGGTGAGCAAGCAACATAAAACCCAGATGTCGAAAAGAATGAAAGCGACCTGTTGTAAAAAACTCTCGGTGTCTTGCCAATCTCCGGCCCTTTGTATCTGTATGTGCAAAAGGACTGGCAAACGGAAAAAGAAAGGTATCGAACAAGTGATTATAAAAAAAGTTTTGAACCCTGTTCGTGTGAAAGGACACCGATTGGATATCCGTAGTTTGAAAGCAAAACGGGACGGCATTCAAATATTTGGTTTTGACGGAAAACATGTAAGACCTATTCGAACAGATGCTGAGGGAAGGGTAAAAGTGGTGCAAAGCAGTTCTTTCCCTGCACGAAAATTTCACGAGAAGAAATTTTTGGGTATTTTCACACAAGATGATTGGATCCTGTTGAAGCCGCAAAATACCTCGAGGCAAGTGACCTATTCCTACGCGATTGTCAACAGGGGACACAATCCTGTGATCGTGAAGGTCGAAGTGAGTCCCAATTCCCTTGATTTTGCAATCGACCGGGAAGAGGAGGTTATTTCTGACGAGACAGTTGTCATCGTCCCTACCCGATTTCTTCGTTATACCCGAATTTCTTTACGATCAAAAGAACCGGGCAAGCCAACCCTTGTAGATGTTTATTTTCAGTCACAATCGATTGGATAACCGAGTTCTTTTCCAAGATGGACAAGCATCCAATCTTAGGTAAACATATATTTTTTCCAACAGCGACTCGTGCACAGACAAACAGTGTAAGGCGTTCGTAATATGATTCAGGCAGTTGACAAGAAATCCGCCGCTGCCTGCAACGCCTTTTTTGGGTAGATCCATTTGATAAAAAGGGGAGAGTGGAATGCCAAATTTTGCGACGTTTAATACCAACCCCGACGACCTGCGCACCCTGATATTCGGCAGAGACAGCAGTGCCACAAGCCGTGCGCTGGCGACCGACACCAGCGGACGGTTGACAAACATCGCTTTGGACGGAACACTGACGAGTGTGCTGGGGGCCACCCTTACCGCCGGTACGTTGACCAACCTGTTGAACGGGACGATCACCAGCGTACTGGGAACCACAATCACCGCCGGTACGTTGACCAACCTGTTGAACGGGACGATCACCAGCGTATTGGGAACCACAATCACCGCCGGTACGTTGACCAACCTGTTGAACGGGACGATCACCAGCGTATTGGGAACCACGATAACAGCCGGTACCCTCAGCAGTGTTACCTCAATTTCACAGAAGAGTTTTCAGGAACAAGAAACACTCAATATCCTTACCGCTGACACATTTACTGCGCTGTCTGCCGTAACAACGAGTGTGTTCGGCACCTACTCCTTTTTTATCTATAACAAAGGTCCCGGCACAAACAAGGTAGACGCGCGGGTAGAAATCAGCGCCAACGGAACAAACTGGTTCGCCAACGTTGACACCGTAACCGGGATCGCTGTAGGTTCCGTCGATGTGTTGGTTCCGTCCAAGTTTTTGAAATATACGCGCCTGGCTTACCGATCCTCTGCGGCTGGAGCTGCCACCACCATTGACGTATTCTTTAACGGGCAAGGAACCTAGATTGTCCGGAGATGCCATTCCAAAAGTGTACATTCGCACATGAGTACATGGAATCCATGTACTCTTTTCTCTAGGGATACACCTGAGCCGGAGGTTTGGCGGAGCCAAGTTTTCTATAGGAGGAGTCATATGAGCGATTTGCTGCTTGGTGTACATGTGGTTGCCTGTAACGAAGAAGAACTGTTGTCGCGATGTCTGGAGAGCGTAAAGGACATTGCGGATGAAATCATTCTGGTGGATACGGGGTCTGTTGACCGCACCCTGGAAGTTGCAGCCTCTTATGGGGCAACCATCGTTCAAACAAATTGGGAGGATGACTTTTCAAAAATCAGAAATCTGGCTCTTTCCCATGCGCAAACCCAATGGGTGTTCTACCTGGATGCGGACGAAGCGCTGGTAAAGGGAAAAGATCAGATTCGTGAAATTTTGCGGACCACGAATGCGGAGGCATTTTTTGTAGAAATTGACAATATTCTGGGGAGCCGCACCGAAGAGCGGCTCAGGCATCAAACAGTCCGTATGTTCCGAAGAGATCCGGACTATCGATTCCGTGGTCGTATTCACGAGCAAATCATTCCTTGCATTTTGGAGAAGCATCCGATTGCAAAAATTGAAAATTCCCCACTGCAAATCGTTCACCGTGGATACCTTCCAGAGCTTCTTGGCCGGAAAGACAAAATTCGCCGCAATCTTCGAATCCTTGAACTTTCTTTGCAGGAAAACCCTGAGGACCCATTCCATCTCTACAATATGGGAGTCACCCATTGTCAGTTGGGAAACCTTCAGGAAGCTGAACGTTATATGAAAAGGGCTTTTGAACTGGCCCCGGCGGGGGCGGCCTACCGTCCCACTTTGATTCGCGACCGGACGAAAATTCTGATCGAACGGAAGGATTGGACAGCAGCGGAACAATTGCTTCGCTGTGAAATTGCCCGCTACGCGGATTATCCTGACCTGTACCATTTACTGGGTGAAACCTTGAAACAGAAAGGGTATTTGCGGGAAGCTTTGCAGACTTTTCAAAAGGCGGCGCATAATGGGGCTGCGCCAAGCAAATACGTGACCGAAGCGGGAATGGGAACGTTTCGTTCATATTATGAAATGGCGGCTTTGGCAAAAGAATTAGGGGCCCATGCGGAAGCTCTCCAGTTTTATCGGCAGGCCTTAGCGTTTCATCCGAGATATCTGCCGGCGCTGATCGGATGGGCGGAAACCCTGCACCTTTTGGGGCAATCTGATGAACAGATCCGCCAACAACTTCAATCACTGACCCGTGATGCGCTTCTGCTAGCTGCCGTTCTGTTCGGGATAGGTGCGTACGCCGAGGCATTGGCACTGATAAAAACGACAGAATCGTTATCGTTTGAAGGAGAACGGTTTCTGTGTGAGTGTTTGATGCAGACGGGGCAATTTCCCGAGGCGTATGAAAAATTGGGAAAATTGCTTGCATCGGCGGACCAATCCAGGAGAGAAACTTTCATTATGGAACAGGCGTTGTGCCGTTGGAGCGAAGAACGAAGTTTGCCGTTCAGTTTTTATAAGACTCTGACACGGGCGGAACAACAAATGTATGAACGGGTGGATCGTTGGCTGATTGAGAATGTTTGGCCGGATCCGGTTCCGTATGACCTTGTAGAAAGATTGATGGAACGTGCGATTCAACTCCGGTTGATTCGAATGGCCGAGAATTTTTCCCGATTGAGCTCCCATCTGTTCTTGAAGTATTCGAAAAGTCTGTACCGGAACGGATTTGTCCTCATGGCGGCGGATGGTTTGCTGCAGGCAATGAAAAATCAACAACTGGACAGCGAAGGACTGTTTATGCTTGCGGAAATTCTTTATGACAAGGGACATTTCAGACACGCTTGCGCATTGTTTGAGCCAATCTTAGCTGAAACGCCGGGGAATGAAAAAGCAAGAATTGCCGTTTCCCTGTGCTATTTGGAAATGGCACAAGATACGGCCATCGAAATCCTGAACCGGTTTCCGAGTCATCCGGTAATTCAAAAAGATCTGGAACGGATTCAAAACAGCAAACAATTGCTTGGCGGAATCAGATGGCACACAACGTGGAACAGTGCACAAAGGAGGAATCTCCATGCGTCAGCCCACGATTTCGCTGTGTATGATCGTCAAAAATGAAGAAGAACATCTTCCGCGATGCTTAAAAAGCGTCAAAGGAGCTGTGGACGAAATCATCGTGGTGGACACGGGGTCTACAGATGGCACGGTAGAGGTTGCCCGTCAATGGGGTGCGCATGTCATCCGTTCTTCCTGGCAAAATGACTTTGCCTATGCCCGCAATGTGGGGATTGAACAAGCCAAAGGAGACTGGATTCTGTGGCTGGATGCGGATGAAGAACTGGAGGCGGCGGATCGGAAAAAGCTTCGTGAATATGCCAAACATCAGGAATATGAAGCATTCCTGCTGCAGATTCACAACTATGTGGGCGACGGGTCCCAAGGAGCCACGATCAATCCGGTTCTTCGCATGTTCAGGAATCGTCCGACATACCGGTTTGAAGGACGGATTCATGAGCAGATTGCGGCCAGCATTTACAGACACAAACCGGAGGCCGCTTTTCACATTGCCGAGATCAAAATTCACCATTACGGGTACCAACAGGAAATTGTCACAAAAAAAGATAAAATTCGCCGCAATCTGAATCTGTTGCGACAAATGGCGGCCGAACAACCCGAAGATCCGTTCACCCAGTATAACCTTGGGGTTGAATACCTGCGAAGTTCAGATGTAAAGCAGGCGCTGGATGCCTTCAGGATGGCGAAATCCCTTCTGGACCCGGCGGCAACGAGTTATGCCCATTTGTTGTTTAAGTATGAAATCTGGTGTTTGCTGGCACTTGGCCGTGTTGAAGAAGCGAACCGGATTTGTGACGAGGGAATCGATCTTTACCCCCAATATACTGACTTGCATCATCTAAAAGGGGTCTGTTTGACACAATTGGGGAAACCGGAGGAAGCAAAAAACAGCTTTCTGCATGCCATTGAGCTGGGACCTGCTCCCAGCGGATACCACACGGAAGAAGGGATGGGCACTTATCAGACGTGTTATGCTCTGGGGATGCTTTATGAAGCGGTACGCGAGTACAACAACGCGGTGGAATGGTACTTGCAGGCCGTCCATTTTAAGTCAAGCCTGAATCCTCCCTTGTACCGGATTTTTCATCTTATGAGATGCACCGGAGCCCAGTCAAGAATCGTTTCATTTATCGACGAACGTTTTCATCTTCGAACAGAAAATGCCGTAGCGAAAATAATAGATATTTTGTTTGAAACAGATTGCCTGGAACCGATTCCGGCGCTGGCCGAGCAATTGCAAAAAGGAAATTTCAAGGAATTCAAATTGATGGTTCAAATCAAAAGCCTGTTATTGGCGGGAAATCTGAAAGGCGTCAGAAACGCGATGGGGCAGCTTCGTTTTAAGGATAAAGCAAAATTCAAGAAATGGCTGGCATGGGCGGAACACGGGAGCGATCCGGCAGAGGACGATTCCCTCTCTACCGAGGAACTCTCACTGGCTGTGAAAATTGCATTTAAAAACGGAAGATTTGACGATACATTAAGGATGATCAGTAAGTGGCTGCAACGGTTGGACGAACCGGAATCGGGCAAACGAATCATCCGAACTCTTTCAAGCCTGGCGGATTCCCATTTGGGAGTACTCGGCCAATCCCCCAGATTTGGTGATTTGGTGCGGGATGCAAGACTGGCTGCTCCCTGCGAGGATGGTTTTTCAGGAGGGACTTTACAATGAAGTTAAACCTGTCGTTATGCATGCTCGTCCAAAATGAAGAGGATTGTCTTGAACGATGTCTCTCCTCTGTCGTCAACATTGTTTCGGAGATCATTGTTGTGGACGCCGGATCCACAGATCAAAGCCAGAAAATCGCAAAACGCTACGGAGCTTCCGTTGTCACGGTTCCTTGGGAAGATGATTTTGCCAAAGCCCGAAACGAAGGACTCAAACAGGCCACAAAGGAATGGATTCTGGTTCTGGACGCGGACGAAGAACTGGAAGAACCGAACTTATCTTATCTGAATCACTTGCTGCAGCAGGAAGAGGTGTACGGCTATTTTGTGAAAATGAAAAATTACGTGGGCCACTTATCAACAGGGGAGTATGTAACCGACTCGGTGTGCCGTTTGTTTCGCAACCATCCGGAGATTCGTTTCATAGGCAGCATTCATGAAGAAGTGAGCCCCGTCATCCAGGCCATTCCCGGCGTCCGGCTCGAATTTGCCGATATTACTGTCCGACATTACGGGTATCTTGACGAAATTATTCGCCGCAAAAAAAAGAACGAAAGAAATTTGAGAATTATTCAGGGGGCTCTCAAACGCCATCCGGATGACCTTCGTCTGCAATATGCCCTGGGCACGGAGTATTTTCAACGGGAAGACTATCGGAATGCACTGGCTGTCTTTGAATCCATACTGCCCCGTGTGCCGGTTTTCAGCGGGTATGATTCGGATCTGTTCTTAAAAATGGCGTATGCCATGCGAGAAACGGGGCGCCACCAGGATGCGGAGCATGCAATTGAGAAAGCACTGCTTTTCTATCCCGATTTTACGGATTTGCTTGAACTGAAAGCGATGCTTCTGATGGATCGGGAAAATTATCAGGATGCTTATTTGATTCTTCTGCAGGCGATCGAATTGGGAGATGTATCCTGCCAATACACGTCGTCTTCCGGTTCCGGGACTTACCGTTCCCACTATTTGGCAGGTTTGACCTGTGAGTATCTGTATCTGTGGCAGGAGGCCAAAAATCATTATCTGAAAGCGTTGCTTTCTCATCCAGGGTATCTGTCAGCCTGGAAGCGCCTGGCCCCCATCTCCGTCTTGTTGCAGGAGACGGGAGAGTTGGTAAACTTCCTTGCGGAATACCGGGATCGAATCCCGGAAACCGCATGGAACCTTGTTATTCAAACGATCAGGAAGGACAATACCGATAAAAAGCAACTTCCTGCACTGTATAAAACCGATCCGGACGCATTGACTTATCCCGAAAAACTGGTTGCGGGAATGCTTGCCTATAACTGTGGTGAATATGAAGGGGCTTTTTCCTGGTTTTCCAAAGCCTGCAGTCAATTTCCCAATCGAATTGCGCCTTTTGTCGGGCTTTTACATTGTTATGTGGCGAAGGCACGATCCATCAGCGGGCAGCCGATTGATCCACCGGCAAGCGATCTCCGGTTTCTTGCACTTTGTGAATGAATGGAGGAATCCTTATGAATCTCAGTCTGCCTCCGATTTTGTACCTCCCTTGTTTTGATTTTCATAATCATCGGCAGCGTCCCCAGCAGCTCCTTTATCATTTGAGCCAGCTAGGGTTGGATGTGATTTACTGCAATGTCACACAGGAAAAACGTGAACCTTTTCTCCGATTGAACGATCATTTTATAATCTGCCAAGACATAGATGCCTTGGACTGGGATCGGGAATATATCATGTGGCTTACGCATGGTCCTTATGTCGAATTGCTGTCCCGGTTTCAATTGCCGTTGGTGGTGGGCGATATTGCAGACGCCAGCACCGAGGAGTTTGCCGCTTTTGCCGAATGGCACGATTCAAAAATCGCAGCGGCTGACATGGTTCTCTGCGCATCTGAGATGATTTATCAAGACACGAAAGGGAAACATCCGTATGTCAGGTTGATCCGGAATGCAGCGGACTACGACCACTTTGCCGCAGCCTGCAACCCGGAAATCGAATATCTGCCTCATGAAACAACTGCCAAATCCTTGTGTGGAAACACCGCTCCCGTAATCGGATTCTGGGGGGCGGTAGCCAGTTGGCTCGACTATGATTTGATTGCCTATCTGGCCAAACAACGGCCGAACTACCTGTTTGCCTTTGTCGGGCAAATCACCACCTCCATCCCTCACCCCCTTCTTCAGACAAGCAATGTCCTTTGGATAGGCAACCGTGACTATTCCGAACTGCCTGCTTTTGCCCGTCAGTTTGACGCGGCGGTGATTCCTTTCCAGATCCGTGAGGTTACCAGGGCCGCCAATCCCGTCAAGCTTTATGAATATCTGGCTGCAGGTCTTCCAGTTATTTCAACCGACCTGCCGGAAGTTCGCTGTTACCCGCATGTTCGGATCGGAAGAACGAAAGAAGAGTTTCTACAGCAGATCGACGAAGCCCTGATGAACGATCGTACTACGGAAAAAATTGTGAAAAGGCAATCTGTTGCAAAGAAGGAGAGCTGGCGGGTTCGAGCGGAACAGATTGCCAGAGAGATCAGTTTCCTTTATGGAAAGAAGCGGGGGAACCGGCGCTGACCAACAAATACCCGGGAAAAATGCTTTGTTCCTCTTTGGTCAGTTTCTCGTACCACTGTTGAATCCATCGTTTTACCGGTTGAGACCCTGGAATAAAATCCAGAAAATCCAGGCTGTTGACAAATCCATCATCAAACTCTTCAAGCAGAGTGATGCCGCTTGCAGCGAATTCGTGTTTTAATGAATGAACGGGTTCCTCCTGTCCGTACATCCAACTCCCATATGTTTCGGCAAACGCTTTTCCGACCCTATAGGGAAGACATTTGGCAAAAGGAGTGAACACGAGTACAATTCCTTCAGGTTTTGTGATCCGTGCCATTTCCTGAAGAACTGACACTTTGCCCGAAAAATCAAAATGTTCAAGGACTCCCGCGTTCCAGACCAAATCGTAACTGTTATCCGGCACCTCCATATTGCGAATATCGGACAGGAGAAAGTTTCCCTGGCGGTTCTTCTGGCGAAAGGCCAACTGGCTGTTTTCCAGCGCTTTTTTTGAATAGTCCACCAATGTCACGTCCGCTCCTTCCATGGCAAGGCGCAATGAGATTTTGCCGGTTCCCGATCCTGCTTCCAGTAACGCTTTCCCCTTTACATCACGGATGAACCGGCAAATCGTTCCATAAATGGTTTCACTCAGCGAATCCCAATGGTAGGAGACTCTTTGCGACCAAAGTGTATCCCATATCTCTTTTTGTGAATCGGTCAAAGGTTACCCCCCGTTTCCAAATATTCCTGCAGTAATCCTGTCCAACGTTTTTTCCAGACAGTTTTGTCGAATGCCAATGCTGTTTTTCGGGCGTTGGCTCCCAGCTCTTTCCGAAATTCCACGTCTTCGATTACCCGGATGATCGCTTCCGTGATGCGCTCTTCCGTCGGAGCAACCAACAACCCGTTGAACCCGTCAATAAGAATGTCATTGAGTCCCCCGACATTGCTTGCCACAACCGGAACGCCGCAACTGATGGCTTCCAGGCAGGAATAGGACGTCCCTTCCGAAAAAATGCTGGGGATCACCGCAACGTCTGCTTGCTGATACGCTTGAACGATTTTGTCAAACGGATAAGTGCGATGGAGAATCCGGTTCCGGTGAGGATGTTCCTTCATCCAAATCTCAAACGTGTCGCCAATCGGGCTGTCTTTCACCACTTCGCCCGCAAATTCGACAATCAGGTTTGAATAGAGGTCCAAAAGCCGGTCGGTTGCCAGCATCATGGGGATAATGCCGCGTTCAAAGCTGATCCGGCGGGGGAACAGAACTCGAACGGGATCGGAAGGGTTTTTTTGTTGGGACGGTTTGAAATGATTTGTATCAACCGAATTAGGCACCAGTATAACCTGCTCCGGATCCGTGTAGGTGCAAACCGAACGGCAGAACGTAAGGAATTGGGAATCCACCGAAACGATGCGAAACAGTTGATCAAGGGCCATCTGAACGGATTTGGCAACGTAAATTTTGTCTGACTGCGGCAAATCATGCCGATCCCAATTGATTCCATGGCTGATGCCGAGGCTGTTTTTTCGATACGGGATCGGATGCCAGATGCAACTTGCGTAGATTAAGGCTCCACGTGCCTGGGAAGCCATTTTTTCAAACGCTTCGGGAATTTCGTCAAAGTCGTAGGTATATCCGAATACCTCAATCGTTTTTACGCTGGTTCGAAAGGGCTCAAAAAAGGAGAGTTGATGCACTTCCGGTTGATATCCCATCTCTTTGATGACACCGCACAAGTCGTAAATATAGCGTTCAAGCCCTCCCCCAAAAATGCGGGAAAAACGGCGATTGTACGCATCCAGAAAGCTGTGTGTCAAAATGCTTACCCGTTTCATCTTATTCCTCTTCTTTCCATTCGACGAGATTTGGATCGGGGTCGAGAATTGACCGGTACTGATCAAGATTTCCCCAGATTCCGTTCGGGTCGATTGTCAAATAACGGAGATACTTTTGATACCGTTCTTCTTCGTTTCCCGCCCATCCCAAATGTTTGACCCGAAGATCGGACAGATGCCCCGGAAGCACCTGGTACGACAAGGGAAGCCGGGGGCAGTGATGATCGAAGCGGGGATAAAAGTAATGATAGCCGGGCAAATAACGCACCAGTGTCATCGTGTGCCGGTGGTGGAGATTCCAGAACTCGTCGTCCCGGTAATGGGTTAATCCCCCCCAGAAGTCATAAAAACGGAACCCCACCCAATCGAACTCATCCTGGTCGATCAGATTGCGAATTTGTTCCTTCGCTTTGTCTTCGTACACTTCATCGGCATCCACCGCCAACAGCCAATCCGGACTTGTTGTCTCCACCGACTTCCACAAGGTGGTGCGTAGCTCCCATTCCCGGTCAAAACGGGACTCCGGCAGTTCAATGACACGAACCACCTTTTTGTAAGATTTGCAGATTTGCACCGTATTGTCCGTACTGGCATCATCAACTATCACAATTTCATCCACAAATTGCGAAAGATTCTCCAGCACCAGTTCCAGGTACCGGTTCGCTTCATTTCGCATTTGCATCATGGCCGTCAGACGGTTCTTGCGGGATTTTCGAATCAATCTTCCATTCCCCCCTTGACTAGGGATAACAGACCTTCATCCATCGCCTGCAGTTCCAATACGTGCGCAATCGCATCATAGTCGTAGCTGGCGGCTTTCAGAAAACAGTGAATGGCTTCATGCCGATCCCCGTGGATGGATCGAACTGTGCCCTGCAGCAGGAAATAATCCCGGCGGTCACGTACAGAAACAAGATCGGCAGGCTGAATCAACTTCAGCGATTTTTCCATTTGCCCCGTATGAAGATACACTTGAATCAGAATGCGCCGTGCTTTATCTGAAGAAATCCTGCTCAAAACCGATGCGGCCGATTTGTAATCTTCATTCAAACGAAAAAGTTCAGCCTGCACCAGGTCTTGCTGTCCCTGTTGCAACAGGGACAGCAGGAAATTATAAGTTTCCCGTTCATTCGGTGACAGGGCGGTTATACCATAGGTGTTCACCGCACGCTCCAGATCCCCGGATTGCGTTTCAATGGCGGACAAAAAACGATAGTGTGTCGTCAGGCATTCTTTGTTTCCCTCAAGCAGGGACTGTTCAAAGGATTGCAGCAAACTGTCGCGGGCGTCTGGTTTTCCCAAAAGGTACTGATAAACGGACAACAAAAAACGCACGGCGGCGTGCATTCCCACTTGATCGGCCAGGCCTTGGTAGTAGCGCATCCGCAAACGCCATTGTTTTCTGACCAAATCTTCCACCGAAAGATTTTGCAGGATTCTTTCCAGGGCAGCACGGAAAATCATTTCGAAATCGCGCAGAAACAGGGTCTCTCCGTTTGCCCGGTGGACATCAAACGGTTTTTGTTCTTCACCCGTAAGCAACAGGACGGCGTCTCGGCGAAAACATTGTTCCAGATAGATCCTTTCGGATTGTGTGCAAACAAGTGCCGATTGGCCCGCCAGATAACTCCAAAGTTTCTCCCATAAGCCTGAATCGGACGCTTCCGGGCAAGGTTCAATGAACGAAACGATGGATTTGGGGGCAAAACGGTTGACAACCTGTATCCAGTAGGGATGAAAGACGAACGCCACTGTCTCGTCCGGGTTGAGGGAATCGAGCACCGAAGGCGAAAGAGTGGGAATGGAATAAACGTTTTCGCAGTCAGGCAGTAACTTTGATAGTCTGTTTTGCGAGAAATCCTGTGATGAGGCGGCGAAGCAGACATAATTCATGATTTCACCCTTCGTTTCACCGTTTTTTCGAAAATTTTCACAATCTCGAGAGAAGGCGCCCGGTTCATCAAAAGTATGACATTATTCTCCTGCGAAATCCGAATGTCAAAGTCAATAGGAACGGATGCCGGGTTTCGGTGCATGACAAAGGAAAGAGGAATTTCCTTGTCATCATCCGGATAAACCGCCCCGACAAGAGCGCGGTTTTTGTGAATTGAATCCACCAAACGACTGATATGATCTGTTTCAAACTCGTATCCTGTTTCCAGATAGGCGATGTATAGCCCTTTGGCAAGACGCCAGATGCTTTCTAACGCTTTTTTGATCGGGATTTCTCCATCCATCCAGATTCCCGCCGCAGGGGTGTGAGCGGATCGCGGGCGATGGGGAGGCGAACCTTGGCGTATCAGAAGGACTTCAATGTTTGGGTAGATCTGCCGGGCAACGTTGGTCAAAGCATCATGTAGAAAATGGGAAGACGGGTGCAAAGACACAACGACTACGGAAACAAGAGGAGGAGCAAGCGCTTCAGGCGTCAGAGGGACGAACGGGGAATGACTCGTTTGGAATTGCATCCGTTGCTCTTTTTTTTCTTCCGGATCTGTATAAACGGTCTGCAGTTCATATACATAGCTGTCTTTAGCCAGGGCAAGCAAGTGTCCTTTTGTTTGAACCCGCAAAATCCAATCCAGAATGCGGGCTGCATGGCCTTTCAGAGTATAATCGAGTCCCCCGACCTCGTTCAATAAAGAGGTCCGACAGACTATGCATCTTCCCTGAAGATTTTGCACGGTTTCCCAACTTCCGCTGTTTTGTTTTGCGATTGCTTCCGATAAAGCAAACAATTCGTCCAAAGTGGAGCAAAAAGGGGAGTTGTACTCGCTATTTGTGGAAGGGGCCACGATCCCGATCCGTGGATCATCGTAAAAAGCCCAGAGCAATCGTGTTAACCAGTCTGGGGTGACGATGACGCCGTCGTCCAATAGAACGAAATATTTTGTATCCACTTGCGAGAGCGCCAAATTGAACCGGTCAATCCCTGCAAATTGCGGCTCATAGGAATGGACGGGAATGACCTGAACCTGGAGGCGCTCCCTCGTACATTTTTCCAGGGCGTCCAGACAAAAAGCCGTCCAATCGGACCGGGTGCTGCAGAGAATGATTGTGACTGTTGCGTGCTCCGGCAAAGGCAGGAAACCTTCCGCCAGCAACCGTGTCGAACGGGAAGCCAGACGTTCCAAACGGGACATGCCGAATCAACCTCCCGACTTCTTCTGAACAAGGATATTGATGATTTTTTCGCTTGCACCGGTTGTTCCATAGGGGTGGGGGTCCAACTTTTTGGGAAACGCAGCACGTCGTCAATGGTTTTTAAAAATTTTGTCGGTTTCGAATCCGGCAAGAACATTGGACCTACAGGAAAGCGTTTCAGGGGATGATTTTTGGATGTTGAAGGATTTCAAACAAATTATATTGCAGTAGTTTTCTTTTCGTTCTTGGGTGAAGCGACAAAATCACTTTATAAAGGGTTTCTTCTGCATGGGATCCCGAACCAACCCGCAAATTGTAATCAGGGCCATTTTGATCAATTCAGGTCTATTCCTCCAACAATAGCAAGTTTCATACTTCCCCCCCCATCTTATTTATTTATTCATTTGTTGCTGATTCTTGTTACACCCATTTGGAAGGGGGGGTCTCGCGAGTGGGGAGGGCCTGTTTTTGTTTTGTTTGCTTATCCTCGCCAAACAGTTCAAGAAGGGAAACAGCGTCTATTTTCCAGCGGGAGATCAAGGAATTCCTCCTGATCAGGATTGTTGCGTCTTTTCTTACCTTCCCTTTATCGGTTACCATGGATACTTTTACAGGCAATTCAACCCAAAGCGGACCGTTGACTTTTGGCACTTCTCCCTTTTTTCCTGCATGCATCCATAAACTGATCGCTTCGATTCCCTTTGCTTGCTCAAGAAACAGTTGAACCGCTTCCGAATTGGAAAGATCCAATGCCATTCGTGCTGTCTCCCAATCCTGTTCGTGCAAGGCGGTACTGAAAAATTGAATCAGTTGTTGAGGCGAGTACTGCACAATGTCTCCCGTCAACAGACCTGACGCCTTGCGTACCATCAGATAATGAGCGGGGTCGGGCGTCCGCTTGCCATGGGTGGTGCTTGCTTCAAAATGAATGCAAAAGTGTCCGGGGAAATCGTTTCCGTATATGGCACCTGCACCGTGAGGCATCCCGTTCATGGAGGCGGCAATTGTTTTGTCGTCCGTTTTTACAAGGATGGCTCTCCGCCGCCAACTCCACTTGCCGTTATAGATCTCTTTCATGACGTGGCTGTCCTGCTCCGTCAGGGGCTGAACATCCGCATGCCGGCTTCCGGCCCGCCTCTGAACCATAAAGGACTTGCCGGTTTCCAGATCCACCACTTGCGCATTTCCTTTACGTGGAAGAAGCTCTTTTGCCTGGGTCCATGGAATGGGCTGCCCGAAATGCTGTTCCCTCAAAGTTTGAATGTATTGATTCAGCATGGTTTTGGCTTCCGGCGACAGGACAAATTTGCTGTTGCCGTTTTCTGGATAGACAGCAAACGAATAGTCCACCACGCATTGAACTTGCCGCCTTCCCTTTACCAGTGTGAGATAGGCATAGGGCAATTCTGGCACGGTTGTCGTAGGTTCCACGCGGCTTCCGGCAAATGATTTCAGAAATCGGCGTTCCTTGACTTCCAACTGGGATGCATGTTGGGAAGAAGGGGAGGCTTTCACTGTGATGACAATCTTGGACGGAGTCCCCACTTCCGACGCAAACCCCTTCCCGGCGGGGAGAATCCCCCAAACCGTAACCAAACACAAAGCAGCCAGCAGCCAAGATCTTGAAAGTTGCTTCATATCCACTGCTCCTTGGCGGTTTCTACAGGTTTACTATCACCAAAAACCGATGTGTCATGCAGTCAAAGGAGTGGGGTTGTCATAACTTGGGGATACTCCCGATTGACCACAAAATGCATGGGTGAAAATATGAAAACGACAAGAATGAGCAAGATTTTTCCATTGTTTTTGGCCTGTTTTCTTATGTTTTATTGTGCACTTACTGAAGCTTCTCCCAATGCACCTGTTCCAACCGGGGAGATCTCCCTTCAGATTGATCCCTTACGGAACCGGTTAACAGTTCTCATTGACGGCGTTGTGTACAAGCAATTCCCGATCGCTCTGGGCAAGCCGGAAACTCCAACACCGGCAGGGGAATGGATGGTTCTAAACAAATACAAAAATTGGGGGTCCGGATTTGGCACCCGTTGGATCGGACTCAACGTTCCCTGGGGGATCTACGGGATCCACGGCACAAACAAACCCGGATCCATCGGGCACGATGCAAGCCATGGATGCGTTCGCATGCTGAACCGGCATGTAGAGGAGTTGTATGAATGGGTCGAGCCCGGAACTCCGGTGACCATACTCGGCCACCCTCTCAGGGAGCCGCAACTGGAGCCCAGAAGGCTTGCCGCAGGGGATAGTGGATCGGATGTTTTGCTGATTCAGAGCAGGTTGCGGAGCGCAGGTTTCTATAAAGGCATTCCTGACGGTCGATTCGGGTTGTCCACGGAAAAGGCGCTCAAATCCTTCGAAGAAGCAAACGGGTTGCCGGTGGACGGTGTCATGAGCCTGCATGATTACCGGGGAATGGGGTTGCTCGAGTGATTTCCAAAGCATGCGGGAAACATCTCGCATTGAAAGGGGAAATGGCTCGTTTGTCCAACGGGGTGTATCTGATTGTGGATTGAAGGAAAATGTCAAAAAACGTCGAAATACTTTAACAACCTGTTTTTGGCATAAATATTGGAGGTACAAGAATGAAAGGTTTAAAAGGGATGTACTTTTTTTATTCTCTGCCAGTGAGGGCGAAACTGATTGGCCTTTTGCTGCTGGTGTTAATCCCAGCGTTTGCCTACACTGGCTATCGGGAAATTGACTTGATAACCAAAATAATTAAGCAGGAAGCAATCGAGAAGGCAAAGTCCGACTTAAATACCAGTTTTGCGATCCTGGACGCCATGTATCCCGGGGATTGGGATACCAAAGGCGGCAAGCTTTACAAGGGCGAACAGGTAATGAATGAGAACTTTGCGATTGTAGACAAAATCGGGGAATTAACCAATGGAGATACAGTGACGATCTTCCATGGCGACACCCGGGTTGCAACCAATGTGAAGAAGGCGGATGGCAGCCGGGCAGTCGGCACCAAAGTGTCCGATGCGGTGAAACAAACGGTTATTGATAAAGGCCAGCCTTATTACGGAGAAGCGAACGTGGTAGGAAAAACATACCAAAGCGCGTACATGCCAATTAAAGACGCCAGCGGGAAAATTATCGGCATCTGGTATGTGGGAGCCCCCGATGAACGAATTCAGGCAGAGGTCCGGAAATCCATCCGGAAAACAATGGTTGACTCCGTGATCATCCTGGCTGTTGTCACTGCTTTCCTTTTTGTATTCTTGATTCCGATTGGCCGCCGAATCAAAGAATTGTTGGCAGGTTTTGAACGGATTGAAACAGGGGACTTTACAGCCCGAATTGCGGTGAGAGGCGGCGATGAGTTTGGCAAACTGGCCAAGTCGATGAATCGCATGACGGAACAACTGCAAGACCTGATCGGACAGGTGAAAACCAGTGCGGTATCGGTGGCAGGCACCGTTAAACAGGTTTCGGAAACGGTTCGGGAGTCTGCAAGGGCGTCCGAGGAAGTCGCAATAAGCATCCAGCAAGTTGCGGCAGGCGCCGAACAGCAGACCCAAGGCGTGGAGCAGGCAAGCGCCATCGTGGAAGAAACTTCCGCCGGTTTGCAGGAAATGGCTGCCTCCACGCAAAAAGTGGCGGATCTTTCCGGTAAAGTCATTGATCTGGCCAATGAGGGCGGTTCCATTATCCAAAAATCGATTGCGCAAATGGGCGAGATAACGGAAACCGTGGACAGCGTTGCGGAAGTGATCGGGGTGCTGCAGGAACATGCTACGCAAATAACCGCCATTACAGACCTGATTACCAACATCGCCAACCAAACCAACCTGTTGGCGTTAAATGCGGCAATCGAAGCGGCCCGGGCTGGAGAGCATGGGCGGGGCTTCTCCGTAGTGGCGGACGAGGTGCGCAAACTCGCGGAAGAAACGACACGTTCCGCCCAGGAAATCCGCGATATGATTCAACTGGTCAACGAGAAAACCTTGCAGGCGGTACAAGCAGTACAAAACAGCAAGCATGCGGCGGAATCCGGCCAGGAGATGTCAAAACTGGCGGAGGAGTCCTTTAAAGCGATTCAAACGTCCGTATTCGAAGTCTCTGACAACATTCAAGCGGTGACGGCGGCCATTGAAGAGATTGCGGCGGGCAGCCAGGAAATGGTGAACGCCATGGAACAGATTGCGCACATTGCCGAAACCAACTCCCAGCAAAGCCAGGGGGTTGCCGCAGCCACCGAACAACAGACGGCAGGCATGGAAGAAGTGGCAAGGGCAGCCGATCATCTGATGAAGATATCGAAAGAGTTGGAGACGGCGGTGGCAAGAATCAAGATTTAGCGGTTTGGCAAGAACCATAATTGATAAAGCAACGGGGGGCTGTCCCATAAGCAGAACATATGCTTTCGGGCACAGCCTCTTGTTTTGATACATCACATACCCTTTCCAAATAAGTGGTTATGAGTGTTTCCGGAAGTACAGTATAAATACAGGGATGATAGAAAACCTTGTGATAGAATAAGGTCACAACGCCGCTGTCCTGATGTTTCCCTAATGTGTCGACTGTAACGAGGTGATAGATTGACCGAAAAACTTCTCTTGATCTGTCTGTTCACCATGACTATCCATATGATCGAAACGTTGTCCCATGCTGTCCGTTTGGCGGGTGTACGGGTAGCCAAACTGGCCGTAGCAATTTCTCTATTTAATATGGCGGTAATCGTTTCCCGGACGGCGAACACATTTCAAGCCACTTTAACAGGCAGTTTGGTGGATGCCGCAAGGGGTAACCAACAGATTGAGATGCTGAAAGATCAATTTCATATCATTTTGGGCTCGGCTTCTCTGGGAACGGTTGTCGGCATGATCTTGCTGCCTACGTTTGTGGGGCTGTTCTCCCGTGCGATCATTCAACTGGAACATGCGGGATCAATTCCTCAACTCGTTAGAAATACAATGACAATTCATCATCTAACTCTTGCCAAAAAGCATCTTCGGTGGCCCAAGTGGGAAATGGTGTCCCGAATGCGGATTGGCGGCATCCCCAAGCGCTTGCTTCTGTTGAACATTGTGGGCACTGCTGTCTATACAGTGGGTGTTCTGGCGGCATTGTATGCTTCGGTGCTGGCTCCTGAATTCAGTGCCACCGCCCAGTCCGCCTCCGGGTGGATCAACGGGCTTGCGGTAATCGTGCTGCTGATTTTTGTGGATCCAAAGATTGCTTTATTGACGGAACAGGTGATGCAGGGGAAACAAGAGCTTTGGACGATTGACAAGATTGTAGGACTCCTCATGGTTACGAGACTGTTGGGAACTCTTTTGGCTCAAATCCTGTTGCTGCCGGCGGCGCATTGGGTTGCTTGGGTAAGTTCAATCTTTGGTTAGAACTGACCAAGTATTCATTTGTTACAGATTGTTTGTAAATGAGGTAGAATAGTACGATAAGAACATATCAACCCGAATTCAGGGTTCAAAACCACAAGGAGAGGACGGATGGGCAATGATTGTGTATGTGAATGGTCAATGGCTGGAGGATACGGAAGCGACAGTATCGTTTCAGGATCGGGCGTTTGTTTTTGCCGACGCGGTTTATGAAGTCTTACATATTTATAACGGGGCTCTGTTCAAGTTGGATCTCCATCAGGAACGGCTGCAGAAAGGTCTGGATACACTCCGTATTCCTTACCGGGCAAATGACCTGAAGCCTGTGTTTGATGAACTGCTGAAACGGAACCCGGGTGTGCAAAGAGGGTCTCTGTATGTGCAAGTGTCACGCGGTGCGGCCCCCCGTGCTCACGGTCTTCCCAAGTTGAAGGAGCCGACCATTGTGGCATACGTGAAGCCTTTCCAACCGGACCTGCGGATCTGGGAACAAGGGGGACGTGCCGTGTTGGTGGAAGATTTGCGCTGGCAGATGTGTCATGTCAAGACAACCGGCCTGCTGCTCAACTGCATGGCGAAGGAAGAAGCGCTGGAACGCGGCTGTGACGATGCGATCTTTCATCGGGGAGAGATTGTTACGGAAGCATCTGCCTCCAATCTGTTCATTGTAAAAAACGGCACCCTGCTGACCCATCCCAACGGTCCCTGGATCCTGCCCGGCATTACCCGCCATGTGGTGATTGAACTGGCCCGCAAAGAGGGGATCCCGGTTGAGGAAGTGCAATTTACAAAAGCGGACCTGCTGGCGGCTGATGAACTGTTCCTGACAGGAACTTTGAGCGAGGTGGCTCCTTACGTCGAGGTGGATGGACAGAAAATCGGCAATGGTCAAGTAGGACCCGTTACCCGAAGAATTCAGGAAGCGTTCAGAAGCGAAACGGGCGTATAAACTTGCCGAAAGGAGGGCCGGTATGCAACAGGAGCAATTCCAACACATCTATTCTGCTCATTTTCGTGATATATACAGTTATATCGCATACTCGGTGGGATCTCAATCCGATGCGGAAGATCTCACACAGGATGTGTTCCTGAAAGCATACCGCGCCTTGGGTTCATTT
>NZ_BDUF01000106.1:31860-41997 GCF_002335525.1 Effusibacillus lacus | reverse complement strand
GCGGCGACTCGGAGGTTCGAACCTGGTTGTATGCTATCGCCAGGAATACGGTCCGGACCTATTACGCCCGTAAAAAACCGGCCCCTGCCGGAGAGGAAGATCTTCTGGGACTGGAGTCGCCAACAGATCATCCGGAACAAGCTGTAACCGATCGGGAACGGTTGAGTCTATTACAGAAAGCGCTGCTGCAATTGAACGAGGCTCAACGGTCGGTTGTGATCCTGCGCAATATTCACGGTTATTCAACAAGAGAGACCGCACAAATCCTTGACTGCAGCGAAACCTCTGTCAAAGTGCAGCTGTTTCGAGCATTGCGCAAGCTCAGGAAAATATTGGAGGCCGATCCCCTGTTTGCAGTGGACGGGGCTGTCGCTTCAGAGGAGGTGAGACCGCTGTGAAACGCAAGAAAGAGCTGGACAATGTCGCAGAACTGCTGAATTCCTTGAAACCGATGGAGCCAAGACCGGGTTTGGAACAGGAGATTTTTGCTCGGATCATGGAAGAACCGGTGCCGGATGTGAAATTGAAACGGGATTGGAGACGGATTCGTTTGTCTGCAGCGGTCGCCTCTTTCATCGGGGCGCTGATTCTGATCGGCGGGTTCTTCCTGGCAGCCAATCCCCAATTGACAAGCATGAATCATGCGGCAAATCAATCGGCTGGGGGATCGGCTCTCAGTTCCGCTCCTGGGGAGAAATCTGCTGCAAACTCAACTGAAAAGCAAAAGCCGATGGCTGACACAATTTCTAAAGGTGAATCGGCCAATCTCGGCAAGTCAACGGCTGACCAAACTCTGACAAGAGGTTTGCGGATCACTTTGACCGAACCTTCTTCAGCAAATGAACTGGAGGAAGCGAAGCAGGTGGGGAACAGGATTGCGCCGGAAGACTTCCGGCAGGTTGTCCTGGAACTATATAAGAACGGGGCAAATTGGGTGTCCGTCAATGGAGTGTCAGTGTCTGCGGAGGATGTCGTTGAGTGGAAAGACAACTTTTTGGCAGTAAAGGGGGTACCCCTTTCTCGCCCCTACCAGGTTCTGGTTGACGGAGATCCCAAGCAGCTCCAGGATGCAATTGAACGAAAGGGATCCAGTATTCAGACCCTCAGGCAAGCTTCGAAGGTGGCTGTGGAAGTCCGGGTAGTGAAAGAAAGCATAAAGTAAACTGACAACCACATGATGCAAAAGAGAGGCAATGTGGAGAGGGCTGTATTTTGCAGTGCTCTCTATGTATCCTCTCTTTTTTCAATTTTCCTCCTTGTGACTGAACCTAACCTGTTCGGTACAAACTAGCACTTGGTGGAAAAAGAGGAATGACGAGGGTAATGAAAAAGGGGGATTGGCGTGGGGCAGAAGGCGGTATTTCTGGATCGGGACGGCGTTATCAATGACAATGTCAGGCCGATCAACAAGCCGGATGACCTGATTCTCTTTCCTGGTGTTGGGGCTGCTGTCAAGCGGCTTCAGGATGCGGGGTACCGGGTGTTTGTCGTGACCAATCAGGGCGGTGTCGGACTTGGGTACATGACGGAAGAAGATTTGCGGAGCGTCCATGACAAGATGATTCGCGAATTGTCCAGGGACGGTGCGGTAATCGATGACATCCGCTATTGCTCACACAGGCCCCATGCGGGGTGCGGATGCCGAAAACCGGAACCGGGAATGATTTTGGAACTGGCTTCCAAATACAACATCGACTTGGATCAAAGCTTTATGGTTGGCGATAGGGACTTTGACATACAGGCTGGCAGAAGGGCAGGCACACGTACGGTATTTATCGGGAAGGGACATGCCGATGCGGATCTGGTTGCCAAGGATCTTACAGAAGCGGTGAATCAGATTCTGAATCAAGGAGTGATGAACAGATGACGGTTGACTATCGGATCTCAAGAGACTCGCTGGGAGAAGTGCGTGTCCCGGCCAGTGCCTACTACGGTGCTCAAACGGAGAGGGCCCGCCACAATTTCCCCATTTCAGGTCTGCGGCTCCCGCCACGGTTTATTCGCGCACAGGGGATTATTAAACGGGCTGCTGCGATCGCCAATCGGGATGTCGGGGAGCTTGACCCTGACAAAGCGGCCGCGATCATTGCAGCAGCAGAAGAGGTAATCGACGGGAAATTCAACGAACATTTCGTGGTGGATGTTTACCAGGCAGGTGCCGGAACATCGCAAAACATGAACGCCAATGAAGTGATCGCCAATCGCGCTTGTGAAATCATGGGCGGTGAACGGGGAGACACATCGCTTGTGCATCCCAACGACCATGTCAACATGGCGCAATCCACCAACGACACCATTCATGTCGCGATGAACATTGCGGCGATGGAAGCCATCACCCATGATCTTCTGCCAAACGTACTTCACTTTGAAGAAGAATTGTTCAAGAAGGCAAGGCTTTGGGATCCGATCATCAAATCCGGACGCACTCACCTCCAGGATGCGGTTCCCATGCGGCTTGGCCAGGAATTTGGAGGTTATGCCAACGCGGTCCGAATGCGCCGCGAGATGCTGAAACAGGTGAGCGAACGGCTGTTGCTCATAGGGCTTGGCGGAAATGCGGTGGGGACAGGAATAAACGCTCACCCCGACTATTCGGAAAAGGCGATTGCGGAAGTGGCAAACTTCACGGGATTGCCGTTCCGCAAACCTGTCGATTATTTTACCTTTGTTCAAAATCCGGATGCGGCAGTCGAAGTCAGCGGGCAGATCAGGGCGTTGGCAACCACTGTCATGAAGATTGCAAACGATATCCGGCTGCTTTCCTCCGGTCCCCGTACCGGGTTGGCCGAGGTGAATCTCCCCGTTGTACAGCCCGGTTCCTCCATTATGCCGGGCAAGGTGAACCCGGTACTGCCGGAAATGATGAATATGATCTGCTATCAGGTATTCGGCTGCGACATGACGGTCGCTTCGGCCGGTTCTGCTTCCCAGTTGGAACTCAATGTGATGATGCCTGTGATGGCATACAATTTGCTGCATGCCATCCGGATCCTGGCAACCGGAATCAGGGCTTTTACCGACAAGTGCATTGTCGGCATGGAAGCAAACGAAGAAAGATGTCTTTATTACGCTGAAATGAGTACTTCAGTGGCTACAGCCCTGAATCCTTTGATCGGGTATGACCGTGCTGCCGAAATTGCCAAGCGGGCTTACGCAGAAAATCAGCCCGTGCGCGAAATTGCTCGTGCGGAAGGAATTCCGGAGGAGCAGTTGGCCAGGTACCTGAACTTGAGGGAAATGACAGGCAAGTAGCAATCGCCCATTTTTGGAGGGGCAAGCGCCCTTTTTCCCCGGTACTGCATATTCTGCAATGTGCCTGTTTACCGGGCAAATATCCATGGAGGGGAGTTTGCCGCATGAGTCAAGATGAACGTCAGATAACACCGGGGGACATTATCGAGGGAATTGGTGAATGGATGGGTGGTGATGGTGCAATGCCGGGAAAAGCGGTATCGGGAGCCTATCCGGGTGTTGCGGGAACCGCCTTGACAGAAACTGCTTTACCGGGATACCAGTGGCAGAATGTGCCATATGCTCCACCGTTTTCTGTTCCTGCAGGAGCAACGTATCCCCACTTGTGTCAAGTTCCGTGGAGCTATTTCCCCGGGTTTCCGTATCGGCCTGAGGAAGGTTATGGGATGGAGTCGGACGGTGCCGAGGACCGGGCACAGACTGCCGGTGGCAGCTACGAAGATGAAACCCGCCAATTGTTTCCGTTCTTTGGGTTCCCTCCCTTTGGACCGCAATTCGGATTTGGGTTTGGCTTTCCCTTCTTCAGACCGATTTACCGGCCCTTTTATCCATACTATCCCCGTCCTTACTGGTGGTACTAAGCAAACGGGTCTTCCCCTGGCGGAGGACCCCTTTTTTCACATAAAATTCAAAAAAGTAACTGGATATTTTTCAGATAATTTGTATAATAGTCAGTAAATAGTTGATGGAGGGATCGCCATGAACCAGGGAGAGCCTTGTGCTTTGTGCCAACAGGCAACAGAGATAGAGAAAAACACCCCGTCTTACATGCGGGAACATTATATTGATGGGGCCGGCCAACTCTGCGAACACTGCTATGAGGAGATTGCACAGAACAAAGAGTGGCACAACCTCTTGTGACAGCTGCCTATAATGAAAAACCTCCTGTCGGCTTGCAGGAGGTTTTTTTGCGGTTCATTTGAACTTAGTAGACATGCAACTGCATTCATACCTGAATCCTTCTTCGTTAAGGCCCTATTGTTTGTTCAGCTTTCCTTTAGCAAGCGGCACCGGCTGTATAAGGAACGAGCAGGAAGAACAAAACGAAGATGATCAGGAACACAACCGCCCAACGGGTGTATCCGCCGAAAATTCCGTATCCGTACATGATGGACCTCCTTTCTCCTTTTTTGAACACCTCTCTTCACCTGCATCCGTGAAGATAGTACATATGATGCAAATCATTCCGTTTCTGTATAGGACACCAGCCCTATATTGAAAAAACGGGCTACCGCACAGGCATTAGGTATTGTCCTCACAGTGGTTACCCAATGGATGGTCTTATTCCATCAAAATGGGCTGAAAAATATAAGGGTTTCTAAGCGCGTGCACAAGAACAACCGTCCATTACCTCATAAGATAGTTCTTAAAGGGAGGGGAAAATCTTGAGGGTGCAGACTGCCGATCTGGGTGTTTTGGTGGGTGAATTGCAGATGAAGGCCGCACTTCGAGGACGATATGGATTCGAATACTTGCCCTTTTACACGGAGGCAGCCTCCAGGGCCGGTAAAACTGTTGTGTTCTTCACTCCCCGCTCATTTTCGGTCGGAAAGAGGTTGGTCCGTGCGTATCACTGGAACCCTTCCGCCCAAACTTACCAGGAAGGAATTTATCGTCTTCCTACCGTGATTCACAACCGCGCTCTGTTGATAAAACAAAAGGATAAACAGATTTACTCCCACATAGTCCACAATGGATCCGTATTGTATAACCGCACAATGCGCTTTGACAAGTGGCGGGTTCACAGACAGTTGGGCCGGCATCTCCCGACTGCCGGATATTTGCCGCAAACGGAAACGCTGGTGTCAGCCAAGCAAATTGTCAAATGGCTGGACCGATTCCCGGTCATTTATCTCAAACCGCGCAGCGGAAGCCTGGGAATCGGCGTGATCCGTCTTAGGCGTACACCTGAGGGTGTAAAGGTCACCCGGACTGTCAACGGTCGTTTCCGTCAAAACACAATTCCCCATCATCAAATCCAACTTTTGTATAAACGGTTGGAAAAGCGTCCGTATCTCATTCAGGAAGGAATATCGATGCTGCGGCATCGTCGGCAACCGGTCGATTTTCGCGTGTCAGTCCAGAAAAGCGGGACGGGAATGTGGACCGTCTCGGGGATTGTGGCCAAGATTGGAAAAGAAGGGTCTCATGCCACTAATTTGGCGGTCGGAGGCAAAGCGGTTGCCGCCAGGAGATTGTTGGAGAGAGTGTTTGGCATGCAGAAGGCAAATGTGGTATATGGCCGCCTCAAACAATCAGGACTGCTGATTGCCAGACAGTTGGAGAGAATGGATCCCCATGTGGCCGATCTGGGACTGGATCTGACTGTCACCCGGAACGGAGCAGTCAAATTTTTTGAAGCTAACGGCAGGGATCTTCGAATTACCTTTCGTAACGCCAGACAAAGAAAAATGTGGCGGAACACGTTTCAGAATCCCATCCGCTATGGAATATTTCTGCTGAATAAGCAAAATTTTTCTTCCTGACCCCGTTGTCTCAGGTAAAGTTAGTCCTTCATAAACGCAGTCATTCAATAGAGATCGGATCGCCGGTCCTCAAATATGGGTATACGCTGCCGAACGGTATCCGCCAGTTTCAGGTCAATTTCCGTATGGAGAATTTGTTCCTCTTCACCGGCTTCGCAAAGGATTTCTCCCCACGGGTCAACCACCATGGAATGACCGAAAAATTCGGTGTCACCGGCTCGTCCCACCCGGTTGCAGGAAACGACAAACATCTGGTTTTCGATGGCCCTCGCCATCTGCAGGGTTCGCCAATGATGCAGACGGGGATGGGGCCATTCCGCCGGGATAAAGAGAACCTTGGCGCCTGCCAAAGCCAGTTTGCGGGAAAGTTCAGGAAATCTGAGATCGTAACAGATCATGGTGCCGCAAGGAAGGCCTTCCACCTCAATTTGGCCAATTTCACTGCCTGCCGCAAGATATTTCTCCTCGTCCATCAGACGGAACAAATGGAGCTTCGAGTAGGTGAACATTGGCTCCCCCCTTCTGTTGAACAGGAAAGTCGTGTTATATACCCGGCCCTCCCGTTTATTGGCCACCGAACCGGCCAGGATGTTGACATTCAGGTCTTTTGCCAGGCGAGACATTTGTTCCTTTGTTTCCTGCCCCTCATTGTCTGCCAATTCCAGGATACGGGTCAGATCGTAAGCGGTTGTCCAAAGCTCCGGCAGCAGAATCAAATCGGTTCCCGTTGCCGCAGCCTGCCGAATCATTCGATCGGCCTTCTCCCGGTTCGCTCTTGCATCCCCGAAGGCAATATCCATCTGGATTATGGCTATCCGCAGTTTCTCCACTTGCATTCCCCCAACCTGCTCTCTATTCCTACCGCTTGCGTTTCCTCAAGCTTTCCTTGCCCTGTTGAAGCAGGGCTGTCACCATATCAAGCTGACTCATCTCCGAAACAAGAGTCAGGGTAACGGCAGCCGCTCCGTATCGCTGAACAAGATCTGTCAGAAGCCGTTTGTGGGCTTCCGTGACCGGACCCACCTGCAGTTCCAGATATTCGGCAATTTCGTTGACCTCGCTGCCAATGTCAGGAACCGGCGTTGTTTCACGAACTTCTTTTGCCATGGTTTACTCCTCGAAGACAGTGACTTTCGCCATTTTGTCGCCTTGTTTGATGTCATCGTATTCATCCACCATATGCTTACGAGGAAACCGTCTATGTCAGATTTGACGACCTTCAGGCAAGTGCTTGTTAGTCACTGTCTTTCCTTTCATTTTTCCTCAATGATACATACTTGCAACAAAATTGACAAGCTGACGGTAAATCGTCACAATTAGCAGGAGGACACGCATAAGGAGGAAGTCATGAAAAAAGGACGAATTACATTGAAGAATGGTGGGGAAGTGATTATTCAATTTTTCCCTGAGGATGCACCAAACACTGTGGCAAACTTTGAACAGCTTGCTAATGAAGGTTTTTACAATGGATTGAAGTTCCACAGAGTCATAAAGGGATTTGTGGCTCAGGGAGGCTGCCCACTGGGAACAGGATATGGTGGAGCAGGATATACAATCAAATGCGAGACTGAAGGGAACCCACACAAGCATATCCGTGGCGCCCTGTCAATGGCCCATGCAGGCAAGGACACAGGGAGCAGCCAGTTCTTTATAGTCTACGAACCACAGCCTCACCTTGACGGAGTACATACAGTGTTCGGTCAAGTTATTGAAGGAATGGAGCATGTGGATAGCATTAAACAAGGAGATGTAATGGAGAAAGTTGAGGTGTGGAATGAATAGCCCAAGGAAAGTCAAACGATAAGCAATATGTAGGGAGGCAGACTCGGTTGACAGGAGCTCTGCCTTTTTGTTTTACTGGGCTGTTGCTGTCAAATCTGCATACAAAAAAGCAGCCGCAAACAGGCTGCTGATTGAACATATTAATTTGCGTCTTTAACTTGCAAGGTTTCAGATTCGCGAAGTTTGTCACCCATTGCAATCCAGTGAAGAAGTCCGAGCTGGTCGTTCCCGGTATATCTGGTGACAACGGTGATAATTGCGCTGTCATGGGATTGTTCTTTCACGGCGGCGTAGCAATCCGCGTGGTTGGTCATGGCCACAATTGCATAATTCGAATTGGCGAAGGGTTCCTCAAAGGATAGTCTGATATCAACAGAAGTAGCTTCCTCTTCGAACTCAAAGGGGACAATTCCAAATTGGTTCAAAGCATTATTTTTTACAGAGTGGACAGGGGAAAACGACAGCTTCTCTTCGGTGACCGAGTGGTTGGCCAGATGTTCGGTACTTATGGCACCCAGCCTGATTTTATCGGCAGAAACAGACAGGGCGGCAAGGTGTTCAGTTTGCACGCAGGATGTTTTGAGTTTCAGGGCGTCTATGCAATCTCCCGCCAACTTCTCCACGGTTATGATGCCATCTTCCAAATGGGATCCACCGATGACTCCCGCCTTCAAATGACGGCTCTCAATCGCCCCGTTCATGAGATGCTCGCTGCCGATTGCCTGATTACAGATTTTGTTGGATGTAATGGAATTGTCGGCAATTTTTTCAGTTGTAACGGACTGATTCTGGATGGTTTTTACCGATACGGCATTTTCCTGAATGTGTTCGGCCGTTACGGCTGCCGGTTCAATATGCTCTGAATCAATGGATTTGGGCGCGATTTTGTCTTTTGTCACAACCGCTTTTGCCAGGTGATGGCGTTTTACGGCTTCTGCCGAGAGTTTTCTGGACGATACCGAAGAATCCGCCAGCTTGGATGTAGTTACGGACAGATCGATAATTTTGTCAGTCGATATGGATTCGGGGGCCACTTTGGATGTGGTCACAGAATGGTCCGTCAAATGATTGGTCATGACGATCCCGTCACACAAGTGTTTGCGTTCGATAGCCTGATCCGCAATATGGATGGAATGAACGGCACGTTTTGTCAGTTTCTCGGAAGTAATCGATTCGTTTCGCAAATGGCGGGTGACAACCGTCTCGTCTCCAATATGCTCCTGTTTGATGCTTTTTGCTGCCAGGTGTTCCGAGTTGACACTTCCTTGAGCCAGGTGGCTTTGAGTAACGGATTTGACCTGCAGGTGAGAAGAGGATATGGTCTGCGGGGGGATTTTCTTTCCCGTAATTGCCCCGTCCTTAATTTTTTCGGAAGTGACCGCATCCGAAAGAATTTTCTCGGACGTTACGGCTCCTTCCTTGATTTGGCCTGCCGTTACAGCCCCTACGGCAAGATGCTCGGTTCTTACACAGAAGTCGTTAAGATGTTCACTGGAGATAATATTGTGGGAAAGATGGTGTTGAAGCACCGACTTGGGCTGCAGATGAAAGGAGGATACGCTGTTGACAGACAGTTTCTCTTCCGTTATGGCTCCATTCCTGATTTTACTGGCGATTACAGACCCATCAGCCAATTTTGCGGAATTGACGACACCATTGGAGAGGTGATTCGTCTGTACGGCACTGACCTTTATTTTTTCGGATGTTACCGATTGGTCTTGCAGAAGTTCAGCGGTAATGGACTGCTCGTGCAAATGCTTTGTATGAATGGAACCCTCTGCAATTTTCATTGAATCGATGGTTTTGTCTGCAAGCTTTTCAGAAGTAATGCTGTTATCCGCCAATTTGTTGCCGGTGATGGCACGGTTTTGAATTTTGTCCCCGGTGATTTCCAGATCTGCAATATGTTCGTTAAGGACGGAAGCGGGTGCCAGCTTGCCGGAGGTGATGCTTTTATCATCCAGCTTGGTGGTATCGATTGCATAATCCGATATCAATTCGGTACGTATGCTGCCAGGTTTGATTTTGGAAGCGGTAATCGCTCGATCTGCTATTTTTTCGGTAGTGACGGCACCGTCGGACAGATCGTCGGTGTAAACGACCACTATGGAGTTCTCATTCCGTTCCCGAAACTTCAACCGTTTGTCCATGGGATCGGCTTCCGGCGCCTTGTCTTGTGACAACTGGGCAGGTTCTTCCTCCTCATCGAGCCAATCGAAACTTTGTTCCTCCTCTTCCCAATCCCACCTGCGAATCGATTGTGTTAAGACTTCTCTGTCGGGTGGGACCAAGCGGTTCTTGCGCTTCTTTCTAACCATCTTGTCAGCCTCCTAGTGTGCATATGTGCAGACTTATTCCCAAAATATTCATGGACTGACCTGACAGGTACACTTTCCCCGAAAAATGGGTGTTCGTGGAAACAAAGAAAAAGGCCGTTGACAAAAAGGAGGTCAACGGCCTTAAAGTTTCCCGCTTAAGTCTATTGAAGGAGTGTTTATCTTGTCGTGGGAAACACCCGGCGAATCACGTCACCCAGATCGTTGATGCCTGCCCGGGTCCGGGCAGCCGGACGATTGTCATTGAAAGTGGTAAACCGGGTCATCAGAATGGGGCTGTT
>NZ_BDUF01000106.1:0-31792 GCF_002335525.1 Effusibacillus lacus | reverse complement strand
GGAAGCATATACTGCCGTGATAGAAGGATCTGCCTGTTTGACCACCTGCTCAATTCGCTTCTGCATGTCTGTAGAAAGCTCGGACAAGCCTTGCGCATTTCTGCCGACACCTGACTGGGAGCCGTTGGTGCCTCCGGCCGTTGTTCCTCCACCCGCGCTTCCAGCCCATCCGCCGCTCCTTGTTCCGCTGGTTGTCGGGTTCCCGATTCCATCACCCGTTGCCGCTCCCCGCATATTGAAGTCAACTCCGCCCTCCCGGTTGAAATCTTTTGCATGGCGCCGCTGTGTGCCTTCATTCACCGCCACATAGGCCGTGTTGTTCCGCACCAGCACAACTGCGGAAGAAACACCAGCCACCTGGGACATTACACGCTCGGCAATGTCCGGACGGGAGGCATAATCGCCCTGTCTTTGATTGTTGTCAAATATTCGGGCACCCTGCGTATCCCCCATCCGGTTCGGATTTGCAGCAGGTAAACATCCGTTTAAGGGCAAGGCAACGCAAAGAATTGACGAGATGACCAGGGATCGTTTCATCATGTTCAACATTCACCCCGCTATCTAAGAATGAACGGTACGCGAAAGAATTCAAACCTTACTGTGATTCTTTGTTGCGATAGGTCTGGCAGTTGGTGTCCTGACACTCGTTCGCATGGCGTCCGGTCACTTCAATCGCTTCCGCAATGCAATGGTTGCCATCTTTCCAATACTCGCATGAATGAACGGTGCACATCACCGTGGGGTACATGTCCCCACCCGTAAACAGTTTGCTCGCTGCACCGCCCCAGTTGACGTTGTCCATAGACCCCAGCATGTTGGCAAAGGACGATGCTTGCGCAAAGGTTTTGCACATGGTTTGTTCGATGATCTGGGACATGTGGCCTTCTTCTTCGTGCATAATATCGATATTCCGGGCAGAACAATAGTCTCCCGCCACATAATGAGTGCAGGTGTCCACAACACATTTTACCCTGGGGTAGATGTCCCCTTTTTCCATTACAATCTTGCTCCTTTCTTTTTATAATTGCGGAGATTGAAGACCATGGGGTGAAAGAAGTACTCAAAACCGGCAATGGCGAGAGAAGTCAAAACCAGATACCAGAAAGTGACGGTGGATAAAGGGGCCAGCATCGCCGCAATCCAAAGCACTATAAACGCGTAAACCCCATCCAATACGGAGGCCACTGCGTTTTGCAAATGAGGCAGCACCATTTTGTCTCCCGCCCAGAAGGGGAGTCCAATCAACAACGTGGTCAGCAATACGTAGCTGAACGATACACTGGTGGCCGGCGACAATACGGCAAACAGATAAACTACGGCAAAAATGGCTCCCATTTTCAGCCAGAGTGTCCTCACATCATCACCCCATTTCAAGGTTGCAGGTAGTGTTCCCTTAGAACGGCAGCGTTTATGTAAAAAGCATGAGGGTGGAAGATTTGGGGGAACAAGGGTAGAATGGTGACAACGGAAAGGGTGGGCAGGAATCGATGAAGTTCTTCTCTACGTATGATTGGGGCGATCCGAACCAGCGTCCTCAGATACGAAAAGGGACGCTCAAGCGGATCATGAGGTATTTCGTGCCATATTGGAAACAGTTCCTGATGGTGCTCTTATGTATAGGAATATCCGCCCTGCTCGGCATCCTGCAGCCGCTGATCATCAAGTGGATCATTGACGATGCGATTCCCAAGGGGCAGACGGCTCTCTTGAACTGGTTGATTCTGGCGATGGTGGCGGCGGCTGTTGCAGCCAGTCTGTTTGGTGTCGCCCAGACCTACTTTAACACCCTGATCGGACAGGGCGTGATGTATGACATTCGCAACGGGATGTATCATCATCTGCATCGGATGTCTCTTCAGTTCTTTACCAACACAAAGACGGGTGACATCATGTCCCGCGTCAATAATGACGTGAATGGGCTGCAAACGGTTGTAACGGAAACCATCTCCAGTTCCATTAGCAATTTGGTGATCGCAGTCTCGACCATTGTAACAATGGTCGCGCTGGATTGGCGACTGGCAGCCCTGTCCATCATCATTCTGCCGCTGTTCATCGTGCCGACCCGCAGGGTGGGAAAACTCAATTTTCAGGTGAAGAAAAACACCCAGCAAAAAATTGGCGAGTTGTCCTCCTTGATGCAGGAGACATTGTCGGTCAGCGGTGCGATGCTTGTAAAAGCGTTCGTCCGACAGGATTGGGAGATGCAGCGGTTTGCAAAAGTAAACAGGGAACTCAAGAATTGGCAGGTGCGCCAATCCATGATTGGCCGGTGGTTCTTTGCTTCCATCGGATTTTTGTCGACTGTCGGGCCTGCCATCATTTACTGGTATGGCGGGCATGCTGTCATCGACCAAGCGATATCCTTGGGAACCGTTGTTGCCTTTACCGCATTTTTGACAAGACTGTTCGGTCCGGTGTCCGCCCTGGCGAATATCCACGTCAACATATATGGTTCGATCGCATTGTTTGAACGCCTTTTTGAATATCTTGACATGCCTGTGGAAATTCAAGACCGGCCCGGTGCGAAACCCCTTGGGAAGGTAAAGGGCAAGATCGAATTGGTTCATGTATGGTTCTCCTATCAATCGGACCGGCCCATTCTGGAAGATGTAACCTTTACGATCGAGTCTGGCCAGTTGGTGGCACTTGTAGGGCCCAGTGGAGCCGGCAAATCGACAGTGGCCAATCTGATTCCCCGTCTGTATGATCCGACGCGGGGCTGCATTCGAATTGACGGTCAGGACATCCGGGACTTCACACTGAAGTCCCTTGGGGATGCCATCGGCATCGTATCCCAAGAAACGTTCCTGTTTCATACGACGATCCGTGACAATTTGCGTTACGCCAAGCTTGATGCCACCGACGAGGAGATCATCCGGGCCGCAAAGGCGGCCAACATTCACGATATGATTGCCAGTCTGCCTGAGGGGTATGATACGGTTGTCGGGGAACGGGGACATAAACTGTCAGGCGGGGAAAAACAACGGATCGCCATTGCGCGGGTCATTCTAAAAGATCCGGCCATCCTGCTGTTGGATGAAGCAACTTCGGCTCTGGATTCCCATTCGGAAGCTTTGGTGCAGTCGGCACTTGAGGAATTGTTGAAATCCCGCACCAGCCTTGTCATTGCCCACCGCTTATCGACAGTCCTGGCAGCCGATAAGATCGTGGTTCTGGAAGAGGGCCGGGTAGTGGAACAGGGAACTCATTCGGAACTATTGGCTCTGAACGGGTTGTATGCCAGTCTCTACCATCAGCAGTTCAAAGCATCGGATACTCCAAGCTCCGAAACAAACCCGGCTGCTGTGTAAGCCTGTATTGGTGAATATAGAATAAGTTGAGAGGTGTTTCCGATGGTATTGGATAAGAAAGATCGGGTACCGCCTGGACAGACATTAACGGACCGGTGGCCCGTCCTGCATGCGGGGACAGTGCCGCGAGTAAATCTGGATGCTTGGACTTTCCGAATCTTCGGGTTGGTGGACGAGGAGAAAATCCTCACCTACCGTGAGTTCATGAGTTTGCCGCAGACCCGTGTCCAATCGGATATCCATTGTGTAACAACCTGGTCCCGTTTGGACAATACATGGGATGGTGTATTGTTCAAGGATGTTATGAACCTGGTGAAGGTCAAGTCGGAAGCCAAGTTTGTCATGGTGCATGCGGAAGAGGGATGGACCACCAATCTGCCCCTTGAGGACCTGCTGTATGACAATGTGCTTTTTGCACATAAACATGACGGTGTTGATTTGACTCCGAACCATGGTTGGCCCTTGCGGCTTGTGGTACCCCATCTGTATTTCTGGAAAAGCGCGAAATGGGTGCGGGGGATTGAGTTCATGGCGGAAGACCGGCCGGGTTTCTGGGAAGAACGGGGCTACCACCTGTATGCGGATCCTTGGCTGGAGCAGCGTTACCGCGACGACCCGGAGTGGAATGAAACGGGCAGGAATACGGAGGAATACTACCGGACCATCAAAGCGCGGGTTCGCAAGGAAATGGCAGAAAAGCAACGCCCATCGTCTTGAAGACGACGGGCGTTTCCAATTGGCGGGGATCAGCCTTACTTCCCGTAAAGGGTAACCTTCACAACGCCGTCTGCCAGTTGGGACTTGACGATGACCGGCGTGCGGCGGTTGTTCTTGAAGATGAAATCTTTACCCTCTTCAATATAGACCATGGCATCCTTGCCGATCGGAACATAGGAGACCGGCAGGCTGTGCGGATGGCGTTCCACTACTTCCAGCCCTGCGGTCGTTACCGCGTTGAAGAGGGTGGTGGAGACTTGGCAAATGCCGCCGCCATACATTTGCACCACTTGACCGCCGGAGATCCCGGGTCCCGGCTGGTAGCCGCGATCCGCTGTCGGGAAACCGGTCACCTTGTTAAAGGACAAGGTTTCACCCGGCATTACAACGGAATCGTTCAACAGGTCGGATGCCAGCTTGATGTTGGCCAAATATCCTTTCTCCGTCGGCAGGGTCGTGGAGAACTCCCCGATATTCCGATATCCTGCGGGGATGTCGGATGCCAGATGGCGTGCCTGAACTGCAGCTGGAACTGTTATCAGGACGGGTTCCACTTTAGAACCGGGTTTCGCATTGACAATCCGCTTCCTTGTTTGTTCCCTGTCGAGAGTTTTCCCCGGTGTATCCCAAAGAATTGTATTGGTATCGTAGTCCTTTCGGACGGGAACCGGCGCTTTCTCATACCGCTTCGCCAATTGGTCCAGTGCCCGCTCAATGGATTTGTTGTTATTCGGATTGACACTTACCTCCCCAACCGACACGGTTGGTTGCGCCAGAACGGCTAGCGGAGAGCATGCGGAAACCATCATTGTTAAACTTAAGAAAAGAACCGTCAGCACGAGTGCCCGACGGTTCCTGGACATCAGTTTGCTGTTCATGCTTTGTCGAGCCTCCTCTGCTCAATGTATCGTTTACTGTGACCCGCACACGGATGCCGTGGTGCGACTACAACATTGTAACAGGGAAGGGCTTACTTCACCAAATCCTTTATCTTCCGGGAATGGGAAAGGATAGAGAACCCTTCATCCATCCCCTGGGCACCCAGCAGAAAGAGTAAATCACCCGTATGGGCGCTTTGTGCAAGATGTTCCATCGCTTCCGGCAGTTCCCGATAGAAAGTGTGGGGAATTTTCTGTTCCCAAAGAGTGGAAAGAAACACATTCTCTTCCTCGGGATGTACCAGGTCATTGTCTCCCACATGACTTGCAGCGGACGTGATGATGACTTGCGGATGTTTGGATTTCCATACAGAGTAACATTCAGCGAGGGCCAATGCATTCTCGCGATTGACAACGGTTCCCCGGTTGCCGCGGATTGCAAAGACGATGAACACACGCCCGCAGCTTTCTGACTGAAAAGTATTCATTACCGCTCTGATGGAACCCGGATTCATGGCGGTATCGTCCACCACTTTCACCCCGTTCCAATCAAAGACCTGCATTCTCCTCACCACCGGACGAAACTTGTTGAGGGCAAGCCGCATGCGGAGTGGATTCAGCCCGGAAAGCAAACCTGCCAGCAGCGCCGCAAGGGCATTCGATACGTTGTGCAGACCCGGCACCCTCAACACAAATGGGAAGGATTCAAGGTCGCAGGGGATGCGTTCCCGAAGTTTGCTGCCTGCATGCAGAAAAAACAGGCACCCCGCCCCCGACCGCCCCACGATTTGGGCAGACAGATCGGCATTCCGGTCAACCAGGGAATACGTAAAGACCTCACTCCGGCCCTCCCGGGCCGCTTCTCGTACATAAGGATCATCATAATTATAGAGGCCGGTTTTGTCACCCGGTATCCGGTTCATAAACCGTTTCTTGCATTCCCCATACTCTTCCAGAGAGGCATAAAAGTCCAGATGATCGGGTGTCAGATTGGTAAATATGCCAAGGGAAAAATGAATGTCTTCCACTCTCCCCATTTCGACTCCTTGGGCTGACACTTCCATAACCGTGTTTCGTGTATCCCCGGCCAGAAGCTCTGCCAGCATCCGCTGCAAATCAGGCGCCTCCGGGGTGGTTAACGTTGCAGGCGTGCGGACACCATTAATATCGTTCTCGACTGTTCCAATCAGTCCGCAGGGAAGACCGTTTTCCACAAACAAGGAATGAATCATGGAGGTGATGGTTGTTTTCCCGTTGGAACCTGTCACGCCTATCACATTCAGGCTGCTTGACGGATCTCTGTGGACAGCGGCTGACAATCGGGACAGCCAGCGGCGGGGAGACTCGGTCCGATAAACAGGAATCGGAGCGGACACTTTTTTCTCGCAGACAATACAGGCTGCTCCTTTCCTGACCGCCTCTTCGATGTAAGTGTGACCGTCACGGTGTTTGCCGGATATGGCAACAAACGCATAACCAGGCTGAACTTGCCGTGAATCGTGGGTAATTCCGGCCAATTGAACCGCTCCGTTCCGGATGGCCGCAAGCAACGCTTCCACCTTCATTCTTTCACCTGCTTCGGTTCAGTATTTTTACCATGATATGGGCGGATGCACATTTCGGTGACCGCAAACACTACCAGCAGGAGGTGGTTGCATGAGTGCTTCCCAGCATCGAATGGTACTGTTAGGTGCGGGCATGTTTCTCCTGCTGAGTTCCACCCTGGGGTGTCTGCATCAATCGCTTACCTCGGCCCCACCGGTCAAACAAAAGGCGGCGTCTGACCGGGAACTGATTCCCCAAGGTGTTCGTTTGGGGGAATTCCCGCTGGATCATGTGGCCAAGAAAGACCTTTCGGCTCATTTGGCGGCTCTTGCCCCAAGTTTGTATGAGAAGCCGCAGAATGCCCGGAAACAGGAGGCAAGCTTGCAGCTGGTTTCGGAGCGACCCGGCCGCGAACTGGACATTGAGAAGACACGGGACCGGATCTTGCAGGCCAAGCAGGGGGATCGGGTGAACCCGGTATGGAAACTTGTCCAGCCAGCTGTCACCCTGGCCGACTTGCAGCCTGCGGCACCGATCAATGCCAGGCAGATAGGGCAATTTTTCACTCCCATTCTTGACACCAAACCGGATCGGATGGAAAACCTCCGGGTAACAGCCAAGTATCTCAACAACACGGTCGTGGAACCCGGACAGGAATTCTCATTTAATCGGATCGTAGGGATGCCGACAGAAGCCAAAGGGTACAAAAAGGGGACCGTGTACGGCGATGGCGGCAAACTGACGCAGGAACTGGGCGGCGGCATGTGCCAAATCTCATCGACTCTGTACAATGTGGCTTTGGACACCCATATGGAAATTATCGAACGGCACCCCCATTCCAAACCTGTTCCCTACGTGGCGCAGGGGCGTGACGCCACCGTTTATGACGACAAAGACTTGCGGTTTCGGAATACGTTGTCAAAGCCAATCATTATTAAAAGTTGGGTCAGCAACGGCCGGGCCTGCGTGGCGTTTTACGAAGCGGTCAGAGGTTGACCCTCTTTTCACATATTATTTTGTTAACTGGTGGTATCAATACCCTTCTTTGTGATGATTTGCTATACTGGGTATTACATATTTCTTTTGCCAGTTGGGGGTACATAGAATGAAACGCGTACTGTCAGGTGTTCAGCCCACCGGAGATGTGACCATTGGAAACTATCTGGGAGCGATCAAGCGGTTTGTGGAACTTCAGGAGACTACCAAAGCGTTTTTTATGATTGTAAACCTGCATGCATGGACAGTTCCTCAGGACCCAGTTGTGCTGCGTGAAAAAACCATAAGCCTGGCGGCCCTTTACATGGCTGTTGGTCTCGATCCGAACAAGGCGACCATTTTTGCACAGGCAGACGTGCCGGAACACACAGAACTCGCATGGCTGCTGCAATGTATCGCGTATTTCGGCGAACTGGGACGAATGATCCAGTTTAAGGAAAAAAGCGAGGGCAAGCAAAATGTCACCGTCGGATTGTACACGTATCCCGTACTGCAAGCGGCCGACATTCTGATTTACCAGGCGGATCAGGTTCCGGTCGGAGAAGACCAGAAACAGCACCTTGAGTTGACACGGGACCTGGCGGAAAGATTCAACAGCCGTTTTGGTCATACGTTTACCGTGCCGGAACCGCTGATTTCGGAGTTTGGCGCACGGATCATGGGGCTGGACGATCCCACCAAGAAAATGAGCAAAAGTGCCCCAAGCCCCTTCAACCGGATTACGTTGACCGATTCTCCGGATGAGATCAAGACGAAAATCATGAAAGCTGTGACCGACACGGAAAACGAAATCCGCTACGATCCCGAAACCAAACCCGGAATCAGCAATCTGCTGACCATTCACAGCCTGTTCTCAGGTCTTGCGGTGGAGGAACTGGTTGAGCGGTTCCGGGGGCAAGGGTATGGTACGTTGAAGAAAGACCTGGTGGAAGTGGTAGTGAGCCATCTGCAGCCGATCCAGGAGCGGCACCGCCAGTTGCTTGTGTCTGGCGAAGTTCTGGATGTATTGAAGCGGGGGGCGGAGCGCGCCCGTGCGGAAGCATCCAAGACGCTCTACGCAGTAAAAGAGAAGATGGGATTGGTGTTAAGGTAACGGAGAGGTGTCGTGTTTTGGAAAGCCATTTTTTTGCCTATATCTACCGGTTGCGCTTTATCGAACGATGGAGCCTGATGCGAAACGTGGTCAAGGAGAATGTGGCGGAACACACTTTTCATGTGGCCTTGCTGACACATATGCTCTGCACCATCGCCAATGAAGTGTTCCACAAGCAAGTTCCCACTGACAACATTGTTTCCATGGCGTTGTTCCATGATCTGACCGAAGTGTTCACCGGAGACGTTCCAACCCCGGTTAAGCACCACAACGCCAATATCCTGGCCAATTTCCGGGAACTGGAACAGATGGCCGCCGAGCGGATGGCCCATATGGTGCCTGCGGAACTGCAAGCCGTTTACAACCCGTTGATATTGGAGAAAGTGGACCCGGAACTGTCCATCTGGATCAAGGCGGCGGACTTATTGGATGCCTACATCAAATGCGTCACGGAGGAAGCGGCCGGGAACCGGGAATTTGTGGTGGCCAAGGTGCAAACCGAGCAAAAGCTGCGGGCTCTGGGTCTGCCTGAAGTGGACTATTTCCTGACCCATTTTGCGCCGAGTTTGCAGAAGACTTTGGATGAGTTGTCGTAAATCCCCACAAGTATCAGTTTTCATCCATTCTGGAAAGATACCACTTGTTTGCACCGATTCGTTTGAAACGAAAGAGGGGATTCACTCGTGAATGTATACCTGCTGATTGGATTGGGAGTCCTTCTCCTGCTGGGGGTTATTTTTATTTTCTTTCGGAAGCAGAAATACAAAAAAGTTCCTTTTTACAGATCCAAAAAAGACTGACCTTATCGTTGAAAAGTCTTTAAAAGTTGTACCTCCTGAATCAATTCCGTTACGCTTGTTACCATCCGTTTTGCTATACTGGAGAAAGGAGGGAACGACATGGAGATCATTTACATGGACCACGCGGCCACCACACCGGTTCGGCCGGAAGTTATAGATGCAATGACCCACGCACTGCGAGAGGCGTTTGGAAATCCCTCTTCCGTCCACCAATTTGGCAAACCGGTACGGAAACTGGTTGAGACTGCCCGCTATCAAGTCGCCAAAGCGATTGGAGCCAACGCAAAGGAAATCTTCTTCACAAGCGGGGGTACGGAAGCGGACAACCTCGCCATTGTCGGTGGGGCAAGAGCCAATGCCCATAGGGGCAAGCACGTAATTACCGCCGTCACGGAACATCATGCGGTATTGGATGCATGCAAATACCTGGGACAGGAAGGGTTTGAAGTCACCTTCCTGCCGGTTGACGAATTCGGGCGGGTCAAGTTGGAGACGTTTCGCAACGCATTGCGGGACGACACGATTCTGGTGTCCCTGATGCATGCCAACAACGAAATTGGGACCCTCAACCCCATTGCGGAAATAGGCGGCATCTGCCGCGAGCGGGGTATTCTGTTCCATACGGATGCGGTGCAAAGCGTCGGCAAATTGCCGGTGAACGTGGAAGAGCTCCGGGTGGATCTGTTGACATTGACCGGTCACAAAATTTACGGCCCAAAAGGTGCCGGAGCTTTGTATGTACGGGAGGGAGTTCAACTGGAACCGCTTGTCCACGGCGGCGGACAGGAGAAAGCCCTTCGTCCCGGAACGGAAAATGTTCCGGGCATTGTCGGGCTTGGTCAGGCAATCGAACTGGCTGTGGCGGAACTGAAGGAAGAGTCGACCCGGTTGGCAGCGTTACGTGACAGGCTGATTCACGGGATTCTGACCGAAATTCAGGACAGCCGCTTAAACGGGCATCCCACAGAGCGCCTGCCGCACAATGCCAATTTTTCTTTCCCTGGGGTTGACGGCCAAATGCTGATTCAAGCCCTTGACATGAAAGGCATTGCGGCCTCGGCAGGATCCGCCTGTACCTCGGGGCAGGTGGAGCCGTCGCATGTACTGACCGGTATTGGACTGGAACGGGAAGTAGCGTTGGGGTCCGTTCGATTAAGTTTGGGAAAAGCAACATCCGAAGAGGATATCTCATACGTAATTGACCAGTTGAAGGAACTGGTCCGGCAGTTAAAACACTAGGAAAAACATTCCTTTATAGAGGGAGAAGTTCCATCGCAAGATATAGGTATGACAAAACAGCGATACCTGATCCTTCTAATCTTTGTCGTCCTATTGTCCGGTTTCTGTCTGCCGCAGGCATCCTCCGTCAAATCGCAAGCGGTGCCCGCTTTTAGTAAAACCACTGTCTATAGAGGTGCCCGTGGAGGGGACGTATGGGAATTGCAGGGGCGTCTCAAATATTTGGGGTTTTACAAAGGGCCGATTGACGGAATCTTTGGCACGCAAACCTACTGGGCGTTAAGGAACTTCCAGTACAAATTCGGGCTGCGGGTAGACGGAATTCTGGGACCCAAAACGAAACTGATGCTCTGGAAAGCCACGAAAAATTGGCGGCCGGGCGGCACAGGAACAACTGCCACCGGAAGATTCTCTGCCAACGACATCCGCTTGCTGCAGCGAACCGTCTATGGGGAAGCGAGGGGAGAACCTTATATTGGACAGGTGGCCGTGGCGGCAGTGGTGCTGAACCGGGTTGACCACCGCCGGTTTCCCAAAACGGTAGCGGGCGTGATTTTTCAACCGGGTGCCTTTACGGCAGTCGCGGACGGACAAATCTGGCTTGAGCCGAACTCCACCGCGAGAAAGGCTGCTTTGGACGCCATAAACGGCTGGGATCCTTCCGGAGGCGCCTTGTATTATTTCAACCCGGCAACCGCCACTTCCAGGTGGATTTGGAGCCGACCGCAGATCAAGCGAATTGGAAAGCACATCTTTACAAGGTAGAAGCGAAAAAAGGGCGTTTGACCAACGCCCTTTTTTCGTGATACATATCAAGTGAGGCAGACCCAAACCAATGAGAACGTCGGAGGAATGGACGATGGCCGGTAAAATTCAAAACTGGATGTATGCAGCGGCGGTGCTGGGATTTTTACAGGTGGGGGAGCTGTTTTACAACCTGTTTCAGTTCAAACTGGCCGGGCAAATCATCGGACTGTGCGCTTTTTTCCTCATCATTGTCTGGGTGGTGGACATTGGGTTCCGGTTGGTCAGAAGAAACCGGACGGAATAGGATATCTTATGGAAGAGAAAGGAATCCGTTCCTCCCGCGTAATGCTGTACCTGCTACAGAACGGATTCACGGATGTAACCAACGCGCTGGGCGGAATGGCCGAAATTGAACGCCATGCGGAAACAACCGGAACCAAGCATCTTTTGAAAAAAGGAGAATTATAGGCTTTCACAGTTTGATGCCGTCTGCAGAAGGAATATTACAGGCACGCCTTATCTTAAGAGGCGTGCCTGTTTGTTTGGCATAATCCAGCTTACTTTGAGCTTACATCGAGCAAGTAATCACCCGAACCGCTGTAAGAATAGACCTTGATAGTATAGGTTCCGGCAACGGTTGGATTAAAGGTAACAAGCTCCTGGCGTTTTGTTCCTTCCGCTTGACCTACTAATGTTCCGCTTGGGTTATATACATAAAGATCGAAGTCGGGAGAACCGCCAAAGATTCCACTGGTCCAATTTTTTATGATCAAGGTGGTTGCAACCGGGTAGTCTACCGAAGTTACGTTGTGGGAGTAGGTCTTGGACGTTCCACCACCTGTGAGTGTACCGCTGACGAATGAATGATTTGGAACTACGGGACCAGTTCCTGTAAATCCGCCTGCGGATTTGATCGCTTCATAAGCTTGCAAACGACCATGCCCATAATCGATGTCTTGACCTGCAGGACCCCAGTCTTGGGCTGTACCTGTAATTTTGGTTTTCAGGTCAGCCGGCGTCAGGGCGTAGTTTGCATCGAGCATCAAAGCGGCTACTCCAGCGGTAAACGGGGTTGCCATGGAAGTACCGCTGTACGTAATGTAAAGATTGGTTGAGTTTGTTTTGGGTGCGGTTATGTTAAACCCTGGCGCCATGATATCCGGTTTGATCCGGTTGTCTTTTGTCGGACCGCGGCTGGAGAAGTCGGTTACGTTAAAACCGTTCTCACCAACATCTGCAAACGCGCCTACCGTCAATGCGTCTGTTGCGGCACCGGGTGACCCGATGGTGTAGCGTGCAGGACCGGAGTTTCCGGCGGCGACAACCGGCAGGATGCCGTTTGCAAACGCGGTATTCACTGCCGTTGAAGTGGAGTCTGTACCATCGGAGCTTCCACTGGTTCCAAGAGACAGATTGATGACTTTGATACCATAAACGTCTTTATTTTGAATAGCCCAGTTAATACCGGCGTCAACGGTGCTCATTGACCCGCTTCCACGTTTGTCAAGCACTTTGATGCCAACGAGAGCTGCTCCCGGTGCCACACCTTTATATGCGGCGTTTCCTTCACCGGTACCTGCCACAATTCCGCCGACGTGCGTTCCGTGACCGTTATCATCATAGGGAGTGGTCTGGTTATTGACCAAATCTTTCCAGCCGATAATCTTGCCGCCGTCAAGGTCGGCGTGGGCTCCGTCAATCCCGGTGTCAATGATTGCCACAACGACATCATTCTTGCTGTAGGAAGTCGGATTGCCGTCACGGTCGCCAGTAAGACCGAAATCGGTGCTTGCCTTTTCTGAACCAAACCAAGTTTTGGCCGTATTCATCGTAACTTCTACAGGCATATCGTATTCGACTTGCTTTACAAAAGGCATTTTCTGCAAAGCGTCAATTTGCCCTTTTGTCAACTCCGCCGCAAACCCGTGGAACGCCGCATCATACTTGAATTTTGCCGCAAACGCTCCAATTTTTGTTTCCAAATCTGCATACGAGTGATCGTTAAACGCTTGATTGAACATCACGATGACAGGAATTCTGTCGCCTGGTTGAGCAGAAACTAGCAGTTCTTCCAGATTGTCAAACAGTTTGTTTTTGTTGAGATCAGCGATTACCGGAATTTTTTGCGGAGCAGGATCTGCTTGTTTAGCTGAGTTCTGGGCGGAGACACCTGTGATTGAGGCAAGAACCAATACACTTGCGGTGAGACTGGCGACCAATTTTTTCTTCAAATCTCTCATCTCCCCATAAGTATAATAATATGCTATCTAGATATAGCATAATTTAATTATAAGGCCAAAAGGTTGTTTTGCAATAGTCTTTTCGGAAAACTTTTTATTTTTAATGGGGACGGCGCTCCACAATCTCTTCCCTTGTTTGCGTTAGGAGCCGGTCAACGGGGTGAACGGCCGTTGCGAGAATCAACTGAAGCCCAGAAATAAGCAAACGGGGATTTTTAGCAGATCCCCGTTTTGGCTTCGATGAATTCCTTATCAACTTTCCGCGAACGAATCACGTTACACTTCCGGCCACTCGACTTTCTTGTCAGGAATCACCCCGTCAGTGGCGGTATAGGCAGTAAGGCTGTTGGCTTTGGCCTGAATCACTACATAATAGAGGTCTTCGGTTGAATGGTTGCGCCAGGTCCGAACTCCTTCGGGAGCCACCCGAATTACGGTTCCTTCTTCCACATCAAGGATTTCTCCGTCAATCTGAAATTGCCCTTTCCCTTTTATAAACAGATAAAGTTCTTCGTTTTCTTTGTGTGAATGGTAGAAGGGCACCTGCTTGCCGGGTCCCAGCTTGTTAAGAGAGACTTCCATTCCGGTCAATTGCAGTACTTCGAGCAAAAACAGCTTGCCTGGGTTCTTCTTGGGACCCACTGTGTATTGATCAAGTTTTTCCCATTTCCCCACATTTACCGCGGAATAATTCTGCCCCTGCTTTTTTTCGAGTTGCGCACCGTCCATAAAGATCCTCCCTGTATTGGTTCTCCTGGTAAGGTCTAGTTGTCTCCTGTTTACCATTATATTGAAAAGACTGTGTAAAAATGTAAGGGAAGATACATTAAAAGAGGGCGTGCAGGATTCCTGCCAACTCCTCCAAGCCTTCAATCAACAATGGGGAAGGGCGGCAGTACAAACGCTCTTCCAGCACATGAATCCTGTTGTTCCGGATGGCGGGGACTTGCTCCCATCCCGCACGGGAGAGAATTTTTCCCCGGTCGATCTTGTCGGGTTTGACTCCCGGCCAAACTGCCATTATAAAATCGGGACGGCGCTCCACAATCTCTTCCCCTGTTTGCGTCAGGAACCGGTCACCGGGGTGATCGGCAAAAATATTCACGCCCCCGGCAAGCTCACTAATCTGGGTCAGCCAAGTATCGCGGGCGGGTGAGATGTAAGGCCTGGGCCACCATTCCCAATAGAGACGGGGCGTATAGCTTCGTTTACCCGCTTTCTCCTTAACACGATCCACTCGTAACCGCAGGGAAGCAATCAATTCCTCCGCTTTTGCTTCGGATGATGTATGGGCAGCCACCAGTCGAATATTCGCATAAATGTCTTCGATTGTCTTGGGGTTAAGGACGATATGGGGAATGCCTCGCTCTGCAAGCCGTTGGACATTCTTCTCCATTCCGGGAACTGACAGGGAAGCAATTACCAGATCAGGACGGAAGCTTTCCAATTTGTCCATGTCAATGTTGAGGTCAGGGCCCAGCTTGGGCAATTTGCCGGTCTCTGGCACCGGCCAGTCCGAATAATCGTCAATGGCGACAACTTGATCCATCAGTCCCAGGAAGAAAAGAATTTCCGTGTTACTTGGGCAAATCGATATGATACGCATACCATACCCGGTCCTGTGGTTTGCACGGACCAGCCCCCTCCTTTAGCAATTGGTTCTTTTATTCTATCGTGAATGCACCAATCCAACCAGAGCTTTAGATTTCCGTCATACCTATTGCCCTGCTCCTATTTCGCGAAACAATTGTCCTGCAAAGAACTGTCGTGTACAATGGAGGGCGAGTAGGTTGCGGAAGTTGAGGTGATTTGCAATGGTCATGATTATTCTGTTGGCGTTGTTGGCTCTCATTGTGTCTTTCGGGGTGGGCTTTATCCTGAACATGCTGACCAAGTTCTGGATGAGCAGTGGAATCGCGTTTTTGGCGCTGTTTGTTTACATTATGCTGAAGGTGGAGCAAAGCCTGCAGCTTGTGGATTGGATTCTTCTGCTGCTGGTGGCGTTTGGCGCATTTGCCAGCGCGTTTGCGATCCGGACGTTGAAGAACCGCGGGTTCCGTATGTTCCAATGACCTTTAAAGAATCACAAAGGGCTGTACCTCAATGGTAATGAGGAACAGCCCTCTTTTACTTTATGTCTTATTTACCGTAACGCGCTTTGCATTCTTCCAGAAGACGGGCAGCCACGTCAGCGCCCTGCCATCCGTCGATGGTGACCTTCTTGTTTTCAAGGTCTTTGTATACCTGGAAGAAGTGGGCGATTTCTTTCAGAACATGAGGCGCTACATCGTCCAGGCTGTGTACTTCTTTGAAGCGCGGATCTTCGGTGGGAACCGCCAGCAATTTTTCGTCTTTTCCCTTGTCGTCGGTCATCAGCAGAACGCCGATCACTCGCGATTCGATCACACAACCCGGGAAGGTGGGAAAAGAAGTAATGACAAGAATGTCGAGCGGATCCCCGTCTTCAGCCAGTGTGTTCTCGATATAACCGTATTCGGTCGGATAGTGCATGGGCGAAAAGAGAACCCGGTCAAGTTTGAAGCGGCCTGTCTCCTTGTCAAATTCGTATTTGTTCTGACTGCCGGTAGGAATTTCGATAAAAGCGTCTACAACCAAACTGTTTGCCATCGGGCTTTGCCTCCTTGAAATCCAAAAATTCACTCCCTCATTATAGCAACAAAGGTTTTTTGTGACAAATGATTGTCCCGGTTCTGCCATGCTGACGGGTGCCGCCTTATGTGATACAATATGAGAAAAAATAATAAATATTTAGATTATTACGGGAGGGAGAAGAAATGGAGAAAGTTTCTAAGGAACAGACGCAGGAATGGGCCGGGGTAACCGCAACCGCTTTCAATCTGTCAAACTATGACGAAATGTACCGGATTGCTGATTGGAAAGAAGAAGAGCGGGTGTTTAGCTGGTACGATACAGGGAAAGTGAATATTGCCCATGAAGCGATCGATCGGCACGCAGCAACCTGGCGCAAAAACAAGACAGCCTTGCTGTTCAAGGATGACCACCGGGAGGAGTCCTACACATTTGCCGATTTGAAAGCACTTTCCGACAAGTTTGCCAATGTTCTGCGATCAAAAGGGATTGGCAAGGGCGATCGGGTCTTTATCTACATGCCGCGTTGTCCGGAACTCTATGTGGCCCTGCTGGGAATTGTAAAAATCGGGGCGATTGCCGGCCCGCTGTTTGAGGCTTTCATGGAGGCGGCAGTCAAAGACCGTTTGGAAGACAGCGGTGCGGTAGCAGTCGTCACCACTCCCGCCCTGAAGAAAAGAATACTGCGTGAGGAACTGCCGGAACTCAAGTACTTGATTCTGGTCGGGGCCGATGCAGTGGGTCCCGGTGAAGTGTCTTACGAACAGGAAATGCAGTCTGCACCGGCAGATTTTCAAATCGAGTGGATGGATCGTGAGGATCCTTATATTATTCACTATACATCCGGTTCCACCGGAAAACCCAAGGGTGTGGTGCATGTCCACAATGCCATGATCCACCAGCACCGGTCCGGCCGGTGGGTGTATGATCTCCGGGAGGAGGACATCTATTGGTGCACCGCCGACCCTGGATGGGTGACGGGAACTTCTGCCGGCATGTTTGCACCGTGGTTAAACGGGGTGACAATGGTGCTTCGCGGCGGCCGCTTCAAGCCTGAGGACTGGTACGACACCATCCAGCGGTTCAAGGTGACGGTCTGGTTCTCAGCTCCAACGGCTTTTCGGATGCTTATGGGAGCCGGTGTTGACGTTGTCAAACAGTTTGACCTTTCCTCCCTTCGTCATATCCTGTCTGCGGGGGAACCTCTGAACCCTGAAGTTTTCCGTTGGGGACTGCAGGCGTTTGGGCAGCGCATTCACGATAACTGGTGGATGACGGAGACGGGGTCTACCATGATCAGCAATTTCCCCTGCCTGCCGATTAAGCCGGGTTCCATGGGGAAGCCGCTGCCAGGCATTTACGCTGCCATTGTGGACGACCAGGGCAACGAGCTTCCGGCAAACCGCATGGGCAACCTGGCCATCCGGGCAGGGTGGCCTGGCATGATGCGGCAGATCTGGAACAACCCGGCCAAATATCAGGAATACTTCCAGATCAATGGCTGGTATGTGTCAGGGGATTCTGCCTATAAAGATGAGGACGGATACTTCTGGTTCCAGGGACGGGTCGATGATGTAATCAATACATCGGGCGAGCGGGTGGGTCCGTTTGAAGTGGAAAGCCGGCTGGTGGAACACCCCGCAGTGGCGGAGGCCGGTGTTATTGGCAAGCCGGATCCTGTCCGCGGGGAGATTATCAAGGCGTTTATCTCGCTTCGGGCAGGATATGAACCGAGTGATGAATTGAAACAGGACATTGCCCGGTTCGTGAAAACCGGCCTTGCAGCCCATGCGGCACCAAGGGAGATCGAATTCCGCGACAAGCTGCCGAAGACCCGGTCGGGAAAAATCATGCGCCGTGTTCTCAAAGCATGGGAACTGGGGCTGCCAACGGGCGACCTCTCCACTATGGAAGATTAGAGATACCCCAACAACTTTTCTGCCATGATGGTTGACAGGTTGACGCCTAAAGTCTGCGGGACTATAATGAAACTAGCAAAACCTTATACGATTCTTCGTTAGGTGAGGCTTCTGCATAGATCATACGCCACTACCCGGAAACGTCGAGAGACGCCAATGGGTCAACAGGTACTACCGGCTTAAGGTTTTACCTAATGTGGCTGAACCGGTTGGTTCTAGCTATGTATGTGCTAAAGCTTGGACGAGTGGAGAAGGCGGATCGGAGCAGTCCGACATTCTTTGAATGTGCCGTGCGTTTGAATCAGAGCCTTCAACTATATGAGGGCTCTTTTTGATTTTTGCATACTCTAAATCCAGAACCTCATTCGGAAAGGGGGGGAGCGACATGATCAAAACCTATTTCTACAACCATGAAGACAAGAAAATGTACCATGATGTCGACTTGCTGCGAAAAGGGGAACTGCTTCAGCACGAGAACAACCTGCTGTGGATTGACCTGTACAACTGCACCGTGGATGAACTGAAGTTTGTGGGAGCCATCTTCGATTTCCATCCGTTGGCCATTGAGGACTGCCTGCACGATTCTCCCCGTTCCAAGGTGGACAACTATGACGATTATTATTTCTTCGTCTTTCACGCACTGCGGTACGATGAAGAAAGCGAACGGGAAATTACCACGGAGGAATTGAATGTGTTCCTTGGCAAAAACTACATCGTGACCGTTCACCAGAACCCGCTTCATTCGATTGGACGAATTGCAGCCCGTTCCCTTCGGGAGCCGCATTATATGAACAAAGGGCCTGATTTCCTTTTGTATTCTATAGTCGACGGGATCACTGACGAATACTTCCCGATCATGGAACGTATTTCCACCCGTATTGATGAACTGGAAGACGAAATGTACGAACATCCTGCGCAGGAGATAACGGAAGAGTTCCTTGCATTGAAGCGGACTATCGTACTCATTCGACGGGTCATTCAGCCAAAGAAACGGATCTTTGCCAATGTGGGCGGCCGTTACTCGTTTGACGTACAGGAAGACAACGTTCCGTACTTTATCGACCTTGTGGATCATCTGGAGCGTATTTCCGACTCGCTGGAAGTGTTCCGGGATTTGGTATCCGGTGCCATGGAGACCTATTATTCGCTGGTGACAGCCCGAACCAACGATACAATCCGGGTGCTGACCATCATATCGACGGTGGCGATGCCTCTGACCTTTATCACGGGATTTTTCGGGATGAATGTGCCGCTCCCCTTTTCGGACCATTGGATTTCCACTGTTCTCATCACCTTGTTGCTGGGAGTCATGACATTTGGCATGCTGAAGGTGTTTCGCGAGAAAAAGTGGATTTAAGCAAAAGAGAGCCATGTGGATTCTTTCCGCATGGCTCTCTATAATTGAGGGTAAAGACTTGCAACGCACTCTATCAGTTTTCGTCGATGACCAGCTTGCCGCCTTTTCCGAAGGAATCGCTCTTGAGATCCTCAATGAATACCCAGACCCGGTCTTCCGGAACTTCGCAAATCTCGCTGACCAGCCTGGTCACTTCGGCGGTCAGTCTTCTTTTTTGTTCAAGTGTGCGGCCTTCCTTCATTTCGATGGTGATAAAAGGCATATCGGCAACCTCCCAGGTATGTAATAGTTACGCTGAAACCCTATAGATTTCATCCCACTAATTATAACAAGGTTTTGTACGGATGGTAAAATGATGTCAATGGAAGGTGTTTCATGATGGAAGAATCAATTCCCCAAGAATTTCTCGATTACCTGAGATATCTTAATGAAGAGAACTACTTCGAAGCCCATGAGGTGCTGGAAGACCTTTGGCACACCGACCGGATCGACTTTTACAAAGGATTGATCCAGGTGGCTGTTGCGATTTTCCATCTCAGGAACGGGAATATCAAAGGCTCCAGGTACCTGTTTGAGCGGGCCAAATTTTTGTTAACACCCTATTTGCCCCATTTCCGCCTGGTCGATGTGAGGAAAGTAATTGATTATATCGAGGAATGTCTGGCCATAATTCCCGATGTGTCCGAAATGGAGCGGGATGAAGTGGAAAGGCTTGGCATACCGGGAATACGCATCCAATTGTTGGAGGAATGAATCAGAAATGAAGAAGAGTAAGGTAAGGATCATGCCCCATAATAAATCAGTGGAAGTTCGAACCGGCACGATGTTTTTGACTGCCGCCATACTGGCACGTGTGCCCCTTCAGCACCGGTGCGGTGGGAAGGGGAGCTGCGGGACGTGCAAAGCCCGGATCGACAGCCAGTTTCCTCTCTCGTCCTTGACCAGATGGGAAGAGAGACTGTTGAGCCAGGAGGAAATTGGGGACGGTTTCCGCCTGTCATGCCAATGTCGGGTAACGGGCGAATCCACTCTTACCGTACCCGAGTCTCCTTTGCAACGAATCGTAAAACAGCACCTGAAACCACAATAAGAGCCCCCTGGAAGGGTGATCCTTCCCGGTTTCTATTCAACCCGTTTATCTGATCTTTGCCGTTTCCGCAGGCTTGGGGTCAGGTCATTATGTCAGAAAGAATGAACAGCAGTTGGGGTTCGCATGTTTATCCAGGCGGTTTGTTATTATATTTAAATTAGAAGAGATTTTATTATTCGGAAAAATACAAATAATCAGTTTGACAGAAATGTGAAATAAATTATTGTGTGTTTTTTGGGGGCCATGGTATACTTGTTTCTGCGATGGAATTATCAGAACAATTTGATAGGTATATAAATTCCATCAAACACAACTAACGAATCAAACTAATAAAAGAAATGGGGGAGAAGCATGCAAGCAAACCTGAATTCAGATGTAAGCGCTTCCGCCAAGGGTGCACGTCCGCAAACCGAGTGGGAAAAAATCGCTGAGTCTGCTCAATTTCAGCAGCTGGTCAGAAAGAAAAGAGCTTTTCTGATTCCAGCAACAATTTTCTTTATTGTGTATTATTTTGCACTTCCCATTTTGGCCGGATATGCAAAACCGCTGATGGCGACAAAGATTACCGATTCTATTAATTTCGGCTATTTGTTCGCTTTGTCCCAATTTGTAATGGCTTGGGCATTGGCACATTTGTATGCGAAAAAAGCAGACGAGTTTGATCATACTGCCTCCGAAATGCGCAAGAATATGAGAGGAGGACTGTAAAATGAAAGATTTTAACGGATTAGCGTTTGGACTTTTCCTTGTTATTGTTGCAATCACATTGATTATTACTTATTGGGCTGCCAAACGCACACATACGACAAGTGAATTCTATGCTGCAGGCGCCTCAATTCCGGGTTGGCAAAACGGTATCGCGATTGCGGGTGACTACATGAGCGCCGCTTCCTTCCTTGGAATCGCAGGTATGATCGCTCTCAGTGGTTATGACGGATTCATGTATTCCGTAGGTTGGTTGGTTGCTTATCTGACAGTTCTTCTCTTGGTCGCGGAACCGCTCCGAAATACCGGGAAGTACACAATGGCTGACGTTTTGGCGTCCCGTCTGAACGAAAAGCCGGTTCGCTCCGTGGCGGCCCTCTCAACGATTGTGATTTCCACTTTCTATATGATCGCCCAAATGGTCGGTGCGGGCGGTTTGATTAAATTGCTCTTGGGGATTCCGTATAACTGGGCAATTATAATCGTGGGAACCCTGATGGTCCTTTATGTGGTGTTTGGCGGAATGCTGGCAACCACTTGGGTACAGATTACCAAAGCGGTTCTTTTGATGGGTGGTACGATTGTACTCTCGATCCTGGTTCTCTCCAAGTTCAACTTTAACGTGGGTGACATGTTCGACAAAGCGGCTTCGATGTACGGAACAAAATTCCTGGAGCCGGGCCTCAGGTTCACCAATCCGCTGGATCAGATTTCGCTCGGTCTTGCTCTGGTTCTTGGAACTGCCGGCATGCCGCATATTCTGATGCGTTTCTACACGGTTCCGAACGCTAAAGAAGCACGGAAATCCACTGTCTGGGCGATGTGGATCATTGGTTCCTTCTACGTAATGACCACCTTCCTCGGTTTTGGTGCTGCTATCCTCGTTGGCAAAGAGGCAATTCTGGCGGTTGACAAAGGCGGTAACATGGCGGCTCCGCTGTTGGCAAAGGCATTGGGCGGCGACTTTATGATGGCGTTTATCGCGGCGGTTGCATTTGCTACGATTCTTGCTGTTGTGGCAGGCTTGACGATTGCAGCTTCTTCCGCGTTCGCCCATGACTTCTATACGAATGTGATCCGCGGAGGAAAAGCAACTGAACAGGAGCAGATCAAGGTAGCCCGGATTACCGCGTTTGTAGTAGGCATCCTGGCAATTATCATTGGTATCGCTGCAAACGGAATGAACGTCGCATACATGGTGGCGCTTGCATTTGCAGTGGCTTCCAGCGCAAACCTTCCGGTGATTTTGTTGACCGTATTCTGGAAACGGTTCACCACAACTGGAGCCGTCGTCGGAATGTTGGTAGGTCTCGTTTCTGCACTGCTGTTTACCTTCATCGGTCAGGGTGTAATGGGCAAGAATGCAATCTTCCCGATGCAGAATCCGGGTATTGTGTCGATCCCACTCGGGTTCTTGGCAGCTATTATCGGTTCGCTTATAGGTAAGGATCAGAAGGCGGAAGAGAAGTTCAGCGAAATTTATGTCCGTGCGAATACTGGGTATGGTGTAGATAAGTAAATTATTCATTACGGAAATTGGGTTGGGGTTTTTGCTCCAATCCTTTTTTTAATGGTCACAAGTTACATGTTTTTTGCCGTTTGAACCACTTTGTGGTATATTTTCCATAAAAATCGGGGTCGGGATCCAACCATGAATTATGTGTATATTGTCCAGTGCAAAGACGGCACACTCTATACCGGGTATGCAGTGGACATCAAAAAGCGGCTGGAAGAGCATAACAAAGGGGGCGGGGCAAAATACACCCGTGGCCGGGGCCCGGTCCGGTTGCGCTATATTGAGGTTTGTACCGATAAATCAACCGCCTTGCGCCGCGAACATGCAATCAAAAAAATGGACCGCAGGCAGAAAGAGGCATTGATTCAATCCATTTGCCTCCTGGGTAAAGATAGATAGGGAGCAAAATGTAAGCAGACCGGAATTTCACGAAATGGGGATGGAGTACGTTGCAGAAAGTATGGATCTTATTGTTGGTTATCTTTCTTCCTTTGACAGTCATCGGAAATTTTCTACACTTTAGCGAAGTATTGCTGTTCGTTCTGGCTTCCGTCACCATTCTTCCGCTGGCCAGTTATATGGGGCGAGCGACGGAGAGTATAGCGATTCACAGTGGCCCGCGTATTGGGGGGTTGTTAAACGCAACCTTTGGCAACGCTGTTGAGTTGATCATCGCCTTTTTTGCTCTGCGTAAAGGGTTGACTCAGGTGGTGCAGGCTTCATTGACCGGTTCGGTGATCGGGAACTTGTTGCTTGTTGCCGGACTCAGTTTTCTGGTGGGAGGACTGAAGTATCCTGTCCAGAAGTTCAACGCATCCATAGCCCGAACCAATTCGTCCATGATGATGTTGGGCGTGGTAATCGCCATGATCATTCCGGCGATTTTTAACAATTATCATCCGGGCATTGGGAACAAACTGAGCATTGGGGTGGCCATTGTCTCGCTGACGTTGTATCTGTTGGGATTATATTTTGCTCTGTTTACCCACAAACACTTGTTCAGCTATACGGATGGCATGGAGGAAGAGGAAGCCGAATGGACAATGGGCAAAGCATCTCTGATCCTGGCTCTTGCCACCTTGGCGGTTGCCTATGTATCGGAGACCCTGGTGCACACGATTGAGACCGTCTCCCACACTTTCGGTTGGTCAGAGGTATTTATCGGCGTGATCATTGTAGCCATTATTGGCAACGCAGCTGAGCACAGTTCGGCGATTCTGATGGCTTACAAGAACCGGATGGACTTGTCGCTGGAGATTGCTGTCGGAAGTTCTCTGCAAATCGCCATGTTCGTCGCACCGGTGCTCGTGTTTGCAGGTCTCATCATCGGCCAGCCGTTGCCTTTGGTCTTTACCTGGCCGGAACTGGCGGCCATGACATTGGCCGTCTTGTTGACAGCCTTCCTGGCGAACGACGGGGAGTCCAACTGGTTGGAGGGCGCAATGGCTCTTGGCGCCTACCTGATTATCGGTATTGGCTTCTATTTCTTGTAGACGTTTGGCAATTCAGGGTACAGTCTCAAAGTCAGACTGTACCTTTCTGGTTTTTTGAGCATGGAAATGTGGGCTGGCTTACAAAACCGACAAACTGACATTGACTTCCAAGAGGAATTTCGATAAAGTTATTTCTATATTAGAATTAATATAAACTAAGGATTAAAAACCAGAACGCGGGATAATAGTAAGAAAAAGGAGGAAACCAGAATCATGAAGAAAGCGATTGTTTACTCAAGCACTGGGTGTCCCTACTGCGAGAAGATCAAGAACGATCTTAAAAACTGGGGCATTGAATATGAAGAGAGAAATGTTACCGAGAATCCCGATTTCTTTAATGATTTGCATGAGAAAGGCATGTTCTCCACTCCCGTCACTTTCATCGACGGAGAAGCGTTTATAGGGTACCGTCCCAACAAGATGAAAGAGTATCTCGGGCTTACGGAAGAAGCTGGCAAGTCAAACGACCCGGAACAGGACACATCCGAGATTTTTTCTCCGGTATCCGAGGGTCTGTTTCGTGAAGTGTATGATCTGGCCATCATCGGTTCGGGCCCTGCAGGTGCTTCCGCTGCCGTTTACGCTGCCCGGGGCAGAATGAAGACGGTTGTGCTTGACAAGGCCCCGGGTGCCGGTGCTCTGGCAATTACCCATAAGATTGCAAATTATCCCGGTGTGAATGAAGAGTTGACCGGTCTTGAACTGGTTGACCGGATCCGCCGGCAGGCAAAGGGATTTGGCGCGACATTTGTCCGAACATCAGTCCTGTCCGCCAACCTGAAAGATGAGATCAAAGAGTTGAAAACTCCGGAAGGAACGATTAAAGCAAAGTCGGTGTTTATCGCGGTGGGAGCAAGAGGAAACAACAAGAAGATTAAGGGCGAGGAAGAGTTCACCGGTCGTGGCGTAAGTTATTGTTCCACCTGTGATGGAGCATTCTTCCAAGACCGAATTGTAGGTGTTGCAGGGGATAATGAAGAAGCCCTGATGGAGGCGATTGCCCTTTCCAAATTTGCCAAACAGGTCTACTTCTTTATTCCTACCAAGAGACTGCAAGGGGAGGCGGATATCCGGGCGGTTGAGCCTATCAGCAACATTGAGGTTCTCTGGCAGCACCGGGTCCGGGAAGTGGTAGGTACTGACAAGTTTGAAGGGGTATTGGTGCAAAAGCCGGACGGAGAACAAGTGACGTATGAATTGGATGGCGTGTTCTTCTATATGGCAGGCAACAAGCCGAACACCGAATTCCTGGGGGATGAAGTGAAGCGGGATGCAGACGGTTACATTGAAGTGGACGACTTCCTGAGAACGAACCTGGAAGGTGTATTCGCCGGGGGCGATGCGCGCCGCACACCGGTCAAGCAGGCAGTTGTGGCAGCCGCTGACGGAGCGATTGTAGCAATGGGTGCCGACGCGTATGTCAATAAGCGGAACAAGCTGATTCCGCAGTACAGCTAATCCCGGCTAGATGGAAGAAGGGGACAGGGGATTTCTGAAATAGATCGTAAGTCAAAAAGAAAGGCTTCGGACGCATGCATCCGGAGCCTTTCAGTTAAGTTCCTCCTATCAGGTTTCAGGTAAGACTATGATAGTTGCTCAGAATGCTGGCAACATAATTGCGGGTTTCAGCAAACGGCGGGATCCCGTTGTGTTTGTCCACGTTGCCGGGGCCTGCGTTATAAGCGGCGAGAGCAAGTGAAACATCGTTATTGTAACGATCCAGCATCATTTTTAAATAGCGGGTGCCGCCGTCAATGTTTTGCGCGGGGTCATAGGCGTTGGTCACTCCCAGCCCCTTTGCGGTGGAAGGCATGAGTTGCATCAAGCCCATGGCACCTGCAGGGGATGTGGCATCCACACGAAAATTCGACTCCTGCCGGATGACCGATCTGATTAAATCAGCGTCCACCCCGTATTTGGCGGCCGATTTTTCGATCAAACCGTCAATTTCTTTCGAGGAGACGGTACCTGGCCAGTGGTTTCGGATTGTCTGAGTGGCGATCTCTCTGTTTGATAAGGCAGATTTGCCTACTCTTGGCACGGATTGCGATTTGGCCGGGACGGAATGAGACAATGCTTGTTCCGCCAGCATGGTTTGCAGGTATTCTTTAAACAGATCCGATTGTCCGTCGGTTTGATCTGCAGGGAATGGCATCGATTGCAATGCCCTCATCTGAAAATAGGCTCCAAGGATTTTCGTATCCATTCTGCAACTGTCACCTCTTTTGCAGTCAAAAACGGCAGTATATTGACAATAGTTTACTAGAACAAATCCGAAAGGTAAACTGAAAAGAGTCATAGGTCTTTTGGAGCAGGAGGCTGCCGAATGAAGAGTGTCGTCAAATATTTCGCCAATGGCATTATCACGATCACACCGATTGCGCTTGTGATTTACGTGGTGATTCAAGTCTTTTATTTTCTGGATAATTTGCTGGGACGATTCCTCAAGAATCAGGACAGCGGCTTTGAATATATTCCCGGCTCCGGGCTTCTGCTGAGCATTGTGCTGATTACTCTGGTGGGCTGGCTGGCTACCCAATATGTATCCCGAACACTTCTGAACCGGTTCGAACGATTGATTGCCAGAATCCCGATTGTCAAAAGCCTGTATTCCATTATCAAGGAAACGATTGAATCTTTCTTTGGGGAGAAGCGCTCCTTTGCCAAGGTTGCATTGGTGAGGATTCCCGATACGTCCATGCGAATGATGGGATTTGTCACTTCTGAAGACATGGACAAATTGTCCGATCAGTTGTCGGGACACATTGCCGTCTATCTGCCCCAATCGTTCCAGGTGGCTGGTTTTACTGTCCTTGTGCCGAAGGAAGATGTGGAAATTCTTGATATATCGGCAGAAGACGCCATGCGGTTCATACTTTCAGCAGGAGTGAGCGGGCAGAATGGAAGCAGGGGAACGGTCAACTTTTCAAAATAGTCACAAACGAATGGTAAAATTATGACAATTTATTGTCTTGGTTTGACATAACAAGAATAAAAAGATTAGAATTATATCAGCAAATGAACAATCGAAGGGCAGGTGAAGACGATGCAACGCTTGGGATTTGAAGAGACTATTGCGGAGCTTCGTGCGAACGGTGTGCGGCTGACCCCTCAACGTCAATGGATTCTCCGGTATCTGAAGGAGACGCACAGCCATCCGACTGCAGAACAAGTCCATCACGAAGTTTCGAAGGCACTGGGCGGCATATCCCTTGCAACCGTCTATAACACTCTGCATACGCTGACCAAAATGGGAGTCATCCGGGAGTTATCGTACGGTGACGGTTCGAGCCGTTTTGACGGCAACGAAACGGAACATGCACACTTGGTTTGCGAACAATGTGGGATTGTGCTGGATGTGGATTCACCTGAAGTGGAACACATTCTTCCGAAAGACTTGGAGCGCACGGGTTTCAAGGTCCGGTCCTATCGGCTGGAGTATTACGGACTGTGCGAAGATTGCCAGGCCACTCCAAGGAAAACATTTGCCAACAACTGATCAATGAAAGGTAAAGGACGTGTGGCATACACGTCCTTTGTTAGTTCCCGGATCAGAAGAGTTTTCTCTGCCCCATATCCTCTTTTAAAAGTTCCACCGCTTCCCGGAATCTCTGGGAATGTATGACTTCCCTTTCCCTCAGAAACTTGAGGCCATCTTTCAAGTCGGAATCGTCTGTCATGTCGATCAGCCACTGGTAAGTGGCGCGGGCTTTCTCTTCTGCCGCAATGTCTTCGTACAGGTCTGCAATCGGATCGCCTTTCGTCTGAATAAAGGCCGCAGTCCAGGGAACCCCGGCCGCATTGTGGTAAAAAAGCGCCTTGTCATGATTGGCGTAGTGATCCCCCAGGCCGGCTTCTTTAAGCTGCTCGGGGGTCGCATCCTTTGTCAGTTTGTAGACCATCGTCGCAATCATTTCAAGATGGGCGAATTCTTCGGTTCCAATGTCCGTTAACAGACCAACCACTTTGGGCGGTATGGTATAGCGCTGGTTCAGATAACGAAGCGCAGCTGACAATTCCCCGTCCGCTCCGCCGTATTGTTCAATCAGAAACCTGGCCATTCTCGGGTCGCACTTGCTGACTCGGACCGGATACTGCAATTTTTTCTCATAAATCCACATGTTTGCTTTCCCCCCTTATACCTGCCAGGGCCAGGGTGAGTCGTCCCACTGCCATGGCTGACCGGAATAGCTGTGTCCGAAATGCATCAAAGGCCCGTACAAGGATTCAAATTCTTGCGCAACCGTCCATCTCTGCTGTACAGTTTGATTGTATTGCTGAATGGCATTCCGGTCGTTGGGATGGGTGTCCAGATAAAGATTCAGTTCCACCAGAACAAAGTCCAGTGCCTGCAATTGGTGCAGAAGCTCGTAATAACGGCTGTCCATTTGCTTATGGTCGCTCATCGTTCATTCTCACTCCTTCCTGGTCTCCCCGACCTTCGTACGGACTGTAAAGAATGGGCCAAAGCGTGCCGTGGTGCAGGGCATCCATTGGGGAGAATTGGGGCAGGTTGGGCGGTTGGAATCCAAGGAACAGGTTGGGCGCCACAATGTAGGATTTTATCAGCATGGGCCTGCAAGGATCGAAGGGACTGACATAGGGGCGGTAGAATCGGTATTGCGTGTGCAAGGAAATGCCCTCCTTATTCTGAAAGTAGACACTTTACCATATGATAAACACCCATGGGCGGTGTTAGGCGGGAGCCCTTTTTCTATTAAACAGGTTTTTTGCGACTGTGATCTTCCGTCCACAAGATACAGTCGGATGTTGAGGGGGGAAGTGCGATGGGATTCAGTGTGCCTTTCCGGTATTTTTGGGCGGGGCAAACTGCGGCCAAATTGGCCGACGTGTTGTATACGGTGGCAATTGTTACGATCATCTATAAAGCGACAGGAAGTGCGACCCATGCGGCTGCAGTTCCTTTTATCCGGTCTGTGGCCAACTTGATCAGTGGATTGACAGCCCCGGTTGTCCTGGAGAGCAGCCGGCTGCATTCGGTTATGGTGGCCGCTCAGGCAGGTCAGATTGCTGTGCTGGTTCCTCTCATCTTTCTGTCCGATCGAATCGACAGTTCATTATGGGTCTATGGACTGTTAGGGTTTGTGTTCATGCTTGCATTTTTGGAAGGATGGATTGTTCCCGCAAGGAACGCCTTTATCCCGAGACTGGTTGAACAGAACAAGCTGGTAAATGCCAACAGCGTTCTGTCGGTCACCGATCAGACAGTGCAAATGATTGCCTGGGGGATCGGGGGAATTGTGGTTGCTGAAATCGGCGGAGAATCAACATTGTGGTTGACCTTAGATCTGTACTTTCTATCCTCCCTGTTTCTGCTGTTTATAAAAGGAAAATCCAAGAATTACCAGATAACACATAAGAAAGTTTCGAAAAGGGAAGCCATGAAAGAAGGCTGGGTCACTATCTGGAGGACACCCCAACTGCGGATCGTTACCATGATGGACTTGGTGGAAGGGGTTGCGAACGGGGTGTGGGCTGGCGCCTTATTGCTTGTATATGTTAAGGAAGTTCTGCATAAAGGAGAAGAATGGTGGGGCTTCCTCAATTCCGGATATGTGTTGGGGCTGCTGCTGGGCGGATTGCTGGTTCTTTCTTTCTCCCGGTGGGTCGATCAACGTTTGGGAATGTCAATGATCGCGGGGTCTTTCGTGTTCAGTGTGTTGACCGTCTTCTTTGCCCTTACCTCAAGTCCGGTTGTGGCTCTGATTCTCTGTGGGCTGATGGGGCCTGCGTACCAGCTTAGGGACATTTCGCAACGGACCGTTTTTCAAAAGCATGTAGACGAAACGGTACTTCCAAAGGTATTTTCGGCCCAAGCAACCATCCTGTACACTTCCTTTGGCCTTTCCGTCCTGCTGATGGGATTTGTGGCGGATGTTTTCGGTGTCCGAACCGCTTATCTGCTTGCTGCGGGTCTGTTCTTTGTGTCGGCATTCCTGGCGGTATGGAAGCGCAAAGACTTGAATTTCTAGATTTCTGCAGATGTATTTTTATAACACAACAGTTCGAATGGTTATACATAAAATTGAAACAATATAGATATTTTCTTGTTGATCAATGGCAGCAAATTTCAATAGAACAAGTGAAATTTTAATGAATCAATAGTATAATTATGCTTTAATTTACATGTTTATAAGTTATTGGAGGGGTTGCTTTTGGAGATAAAATACGAAAATTCATTACCTGACAAAGAAGAATTTTATCCACTATACGAAACAACAGGTTGGAATGCTAAAGGAACCTATACGGAAGAGGATTTATTTAAAGCAATAAGTAATAGTTGGCATGTAATTTCTGCGTACCACAATGGAAAGGTAGTTGGCTTTGGTCGTATTATCTCCGACTGCCCCTCATTTCGAAACTAGTTTCCGCCCGATAATCTGATCAGCGTAATTTTCGAAGCTTGAATCGAAAATTTGAAATGCCGTACCAAGTGTCACACATTGGCACGTCGTTTTTTAGAAAAACAGGATTTTTTTATGTAATGATCTGCAGACTTTATTCGACCACCGCACTCGCAAAGTACGCATGTTCGTACGCATAATAGTCGTCCGTACGTCCTTGGAAGTAGCGTTCCTGGATTTCCAATGGGCTCAATTGCTCTTGAAGACGCAAGCCTACAAACTGGAGTTCCTCAGCGAGAGTAGACGGGTTAAGCCCTGTTAGCATCGGCTCCCCTGCCCGCCGCACCATATCCTGCATAAGTTTCACTCGTTTAGCCGCTTTTTCAGCGACGAATGCGTCGGTATCCCAGTAATCAAAAATGACCCTACTGCCTGCTGGGCAGATGTTGGCGATAGTACGCAACGTGGTAAACACCGCATCGCGGGGCAAATAGTGGATGACGCCTAACCAACTGAAAAAGCTTGGTGCCTTCCGATCATAAGATGATCTCGTGAGTGCCGTTTCCAAATTCTCACTCGTAAAATCCACTGGAACAAAGTGCAGATGCGCTGGTGGTTCCCATCCCAACTCAGTGAGGCGGCGGCGCTTAAAGGCTTGCGTAGTGGGATGGTCGACTTCGAATACCTCAATATGTTGAACAATCTCCGGGCACCGAAACGCAAAAGTATCCATTCCTGCTCCAAGGATCACATACTGTTTCACCCCTTGCCTGACAGCCATTTTAAGACTGTCCTCGGTATACCGTGCACGACTGAGAAAGAGAGAGGTGGGAAAAAAGGATTGAATCATGCATGCTACCGCGTCCGCCCGGTCGGGGAACAATGCAGCGCGCGCAGGGTCTATGGCGGCTAGAGCCGTCACCATTGCCTGGTCAAATGCTGCTAGCTCCTCCTCTGTCAGCAAACGATACGCTAGAAAATCATCAAAGATTTTAGGGACATTATGCACAGCATGGTAGCCTCGAAGGTAGGCGCTCATCAATGCGGTACGTTTGACTTGGCTATCTTCCATTGTCCTCCTCCCTCAATAAATTAATGTTTTCTTCGTTTTTCTCGCTCTATCACACTATTTCACTTTTGACGCACGAAGCACCCATGGATAATATTTGAC
>NZ_BDUF01000105.1 GCF_002335525.1 Effusibacillus lacus | reverse complement strand
GCAACACAGTTCAAGGGTTGCGCTCGTTGCGGGACTTAACCCAACATCTCACGACACGAGCTGACGACAACCATGCACCACCTGTCTCCGCTGCTCCGAAGAGAAGCCCCATCTCTGGGACGGTCAGCGGGATGTCAAGTCTTGGTAAGGTTCTTCGCGTTGCTTCGAATTAAACCACATGCTCCACTGCTTGTGCGGGCCCCCGTCAATTCCT
>NZ_BDUF01000104.1 GCF_002335525.1 Effusibacillus lacus | reverse complement strand
CTCCTTCCATCATGGCCTATATCATGAGTCAGAAATATGTCGAAAGCCTCCCGCTGTATCGCCAGGAGCAGCAGTTTGCTCGTCTTGGGGTACCATTGTCCCGTCAGACGCTGGCGAACTGGATGATCCACGGCGCAGACAAGTGGCTTAGTCTATTGTACCATCGCATGCGTGAGCATCTGCTGAAGCAGGACATCCTGCACGCCGATGAAACAACCGTGCAGGTGCTTCGTGAACCGGGGCGGTCCGCGGAGACGACTTCGTACCTGTGGTTGTATCGCACAGGGAGGGAAGGTCCGCCGATCATCGTGTATGAGTATCAGAAAACACGAGGCGGCGAACATCCGCGCAACTTTTTATCCGGTTTCCGCGGCTACTTGCACGTGGACGGGTACTCCGGCTACCACAAGGTAGCGGATGTGACGCTGGTCGGTTGCTGGGCACACGCCCGCCGTAATGAGAAGCTGGGTTTAATGGAAAGTGCAGGTTGAAATCCGTTAGAAATAAGCTGTTTCTCCATCTCAACTTTACATTATCCTCTG
>NZ_BDUF01000103.1 GCF_002335525.1 Effusibacillus lacus | reverse complement strand
TTCGCTACTTATACCGGCATTCTCACTTCTGTACACTCCACCAGTCCTTCCGGTCTGACTTCCATGCGTACAGAACGCTCCCCTACCACAGATCCTTTCGGACCTATCCATAGCTTCGGTGTCCGGTTTGAGCCCCGTTACATTTTCCGCGCAGCGTCACTCGACCAGTGAGCTATTACGCACTCTTTAAATGGTGG
>NZ_BDUF01000102.1 GCF_002335525.1 Effusibacillus lacus | reverse complement strand
GCAACACAGTTCAAGGGTTGCGCTCGTTGCGGGACTTAACCCAACATCTCACGACACGAGCTGACGACAACCATGCACCACCTGTCTCCGCTGCCCCGAAGGGAAGATCTGTCTCCAGACCGGTCAGCGGGATGTCAAGTCTTGGTAAGGTTCTTCGCGTTGCTTCGAATTAAACCACATGCTCCACTGCTTGTGCGGGCCCCCGTCAATTCCT
>NZ_BDUF01000101.1:31503-60543 GCF_002335525.1 Effusibacillus lacus | reverse complement strand
AGCCACCGGTTGCTTTTCAGCAGGCTTTAGCCTGAACAGCGACTTTCAGTCGCTCAGAGGAACCTACCGGCTTTAGCCGGTAGTCGTTCAGTTTAATGATTTCTAGGGTAACCATCGGATATTGAAATTTCCACGACGAGGTGAAATCTATTTCGACATAAATGAGTTTATATAGTACCTGGAAGTAATTTCAAATTGCCAACCTCACTTTCATAATCGCATCTGACAGTTGTTATTTTTGCTGATAATCACTTCAGTAAACCGGAGTCCTAAATGCTTAAATTTCCATTTCCCTCTCCATTTTGATAAAATAGACGGGTAGTTCCAACCATAACCAGAAGGATGCGAAATGGAAATGATTTATAAGCAAAAAATTTTCACCATCTTGCTTGCAAGTATACTGTTAGTAACCGGATGCGGCGGCAAGAACAGTGATAACAACAAGGAACAACCCCGTACTGCACCTCAGAAACTGACAATCCAGTTTGTAACGGACCCGAAGGAGATCCAGGTCGGTCAGGAAACGAAACTGATTGCCACCGTTGCCAAAGGTGCGGAGCCGGTGAAAGACGCGGATGTGGAGATGGAAATCTGGCGGGATGGCGAGGAACAACACCAAAAACTGAAAGCAGCACCTGACAACAAAGGCGGTTACGTTACCAAGCAGACATTTGCGGCAGCAGGATCCTATCATGCAACGATCCATACAACCACCAGCGAGATCCATCAAATGCCGACATTTGATTTTCAAGTGGGTGCGGTTTCCGCATCCCCGAATCCACCACAACCGGCTCATGATGAGCACCATGGCAATTTGGGGCTTGAAATCCAATTCAATTTGAACCCCAAAGTGAAAGTCAATCAGGAAACGGTTCTTAAGGTCCGGTTGCAGCAGGATCACAAACCTTTTACAGGCGCCGATGTCCATTTTGAGTACTGGAAGACCAACGCCGAAAAACACGACTATACAGCCGCGATGGAGCAAACTCCGGGGGAATACGGTGTTCCCGTTGTACTGACTGAGGCAGGCGCATACAACGTTCGGGTACATGTAAAAAAGGGCGAACTTCACGATCATAAAGAAACCACTTTACAAACCGAATAAGGATAAGGTGCATCCCGCAGACGGGATGCCTTTTTGCTGTGATTTGATTTTGTGTCTTCGTTCAGGTATGATGTAGTTTGGCTTTTTGCACACCGGGTAAGGGGGACTTCCTATGAAATGGACCGAAATAGCGGTTTGGACAACTCCGGAAGCCAGCGAAGCGGTGTCCGAACTTTTGACGAGACTCGGCGCTGCCGGCGTGGCAATCGAAGATCCGAACGACATTGAAGGCGTTCGGAGAAACCCTTACGGTAACTGGTATGAGGTAACGGATGACCTGCTTCCGAAGGAAGGAGCGCGCGTATCGGCCTATTTTTCGGAACTGGTTGACATAAGTTCTTTCGTGGAGCACATTAAGAAAGAACTCGATTCTTTTAAAGAGTATGGCCTCGATCCCGGACGCGGCGATGTAGAAACACGCGAGGTCGACGAGGAAGATTGGGCCAACGCGTGGAAACAATTTTTTAAGCCTGTTCGGGTGACAGAACGCTTAACCATTAAACCGACTTGGGAAAATTATACGCCCGCTCCCGGTGAACAAATCATCGAACTTGATCCGGGCATGGCTTTTGGTACAGGCACCCATCCGACGACAGTTCTTTGTCTGCGTATGCTTGAGAAATGGATGCCTGCTGGTGCCCGAGTGGTGGATGTAGGAACCGGCACCGCCGTTTTATCCATTGCGGCGGCCAAACTGGGTGCAGAACATGTATTGGCCCTGGACCTGGATCCTGTTGCCGTCAAAGTCGCGAAGGAGAACGTGGCACAAAATCATGAGGAAAACCGGGTTTCCGTTCGAACCAACGATTTGCTGACAGGTGTGGAGGGCTCCTTTTCACTGGTCGTAGCCAATATTCTAGCCGATATCGTTGCCCGTATGATTCCAGATGCTTACAAAGTTCTTGACAACAACGGCATTTTTATTGCATCGGGTATAATTAGAGAGAAAGCAAATTGGGTCATGGATCAGATGGAACAGTACGGTTTCAAGATGAAGGAAGTTGTAGAAGAGAATGACTGGGCGGTTCTGGTAGCCATCAAACCGGTCAGTTAAACCGGGGGACGGAGTCATGCAGAGATACTTTGTTTCTCCCGATGCAATTCAAGATGAACGGGTAAGAATCACCGGAGATGACGTAAAGCACATCACCCGGGTGCTCCGCATGCAGCCCGGCGCGCAAGTCATTTGTGCCGATGGGACGGGACGGTCCTACCTGGTAAGGTTAACGGAATTGGGTCAAGATGCGGCGGTTGGCGATATCATCAAACCGCTGCAGGAAAATGTGGAACCTGAGGTAAAACTTACGTTGGTCCAAGGACTGCCGAAAGGTGATAAAATGGATCTGATTGTGCAAAAAGGGACGGAAGTCGGAATCACCCATTTCGTTCCGGTGGAAACCGCCCGCACAATCGTGCAATATGATGCAAAGAAAGAAAGCAAGCGCAGGGACCGCTGGCAGCGGATCGCCAAAGAGGCGGCGGAGCAGGCTCACCGGACTGTGATCCCCATGATTGAGGAAGTGCAGCCGTTTCGCCAATGGTTGGCACAAAAGGCTGCCTCCTTTGATTTGATCCTGCTGGCCTATGAAGGGGAAACCCCTCATGGCCTGCGTCAGGAACTTGACCGCCATGCAGGTGGAGTATCCGATACCGGCGGTTCGATCGCTTTGATCGTCGGACCCGAGGGAGGATTGGATCCGGAGGAAGTTGCAGTTGCGACACAATCTGGAGCGCGTGTCATTACTTTAGGTCCGCGGATCTTAAGAACCGAAACAGCGGGGCCGGTAGCCGCCGCGATGATTTTATACCATTTTGGACAGATGGGAGGGTGAGAAAAATGTCTACAGTTGCGTTTCATACACTGGGTTGCAAAGTGAACTCTTACGATACGGAAGCGATCTGGAACCTGTTCAGGCAACGGGGATACACCCAGGTTGATTTTAACGATATTGCGGATATCTATGTAATTAACACTTGTACAGTTACGGATACCGGGGACAAAAAGTCCAGGCAGATGATTCGCCGGGCGATCCGCCGCAATGAGAACGCAACAGTTGTTGTTACAGGGTGCTATGCTCAGATGGCACCGGATGAGATCCTGGAGATTCCGGGCGTTGATCTCGTGATTGGCACCCAGCACCGGGACCGGATCGTGGATCTGGTGGAGAAGGTTCAGGAAGAAAAGAAACCCCTGAAGTTTGTATCTTCCGTCCGTTCCCAACGGGAATTTGAAGAACTGGATGTGCCTGAGTTTCAAGGACACACCCGGGCTTTCCTCAAGATTCAGGAAGGCTGCAACAACTTCTGCACATTCTGCATCATTCCTTATTCCCGTGGGTTTATTCGCAGCCGCAAGCCGGAAAACGTAATCCTGCAGGCCAGGAAGCTGGTTGACGCGGGCTACCACGAAATTGTTCTTTCCGGAATTCATACGGGTGGATATGGAGACGACCTGGAAGGATATACCCTTGCGGACTTGCTGGTCGATCTGGAGAAGGTGGAAGGTCTCAGCCGGATTCGAATTTCCTCGATCGAAGCCAGTGAGATCGACGACAAGATGCTGCAGGTTCTGGCACGTTCAGAGAAAGTATGCCGCCACTTGCACATCCCGCTGCAGGCTGGCTCGAACTATATCCTGGACCGGATGAACCGCAAGTATACCGTGGAGGAATTTGCGGCAAAGCTGGTGGAACTGCGCAAGGCACTGCCCGATCTGGCAGTTACCAGTGACGTGATTGTCGGTTTCCCGGGCGAAACGGACGAGCATTTTGCGGAGACATACGATTTTATCAGAGAGCAGCAGTTTTCGGATCTGCATGTGTTTCCTTATTCGCAAAGAAAGGGAACACCCGCTGCGAAGTACAAGGACCAGGTGCCGGAAGCTGTCAAAGAAGCCCGTGTAGCGAAGTTGATTGAACTGGCTGACCGGCTGCAAGTGGACTACTCCAATAAGTATGTTGGCCAGGTTCTTGAGATGATCCCGGAAGATATCAATCAGGACGGTTTGCTTGAAGGATTCTCCGACAACTATATCAAGATCGCGTTTCAGGGGCATCCGGACATGCTGGGGCAAATTGTCCAGGTTCGTCTGGAACGGGCAAAAGCGGATGTGTCGGAAGGCACTTTCGTCAAACAACTGACTTTGAGAACGGCAGTTTCGGGTGACAGCCAATTTGTCGATCTGATCCCGCTTGATATGGTCAAAGCATAGGTTCCGGAACCTATGCTTTTTCGATTGTATGCCGATTTGCCAGCTTTCGTTGTCATCCGGCGTTCGCTGCCGTATAATGATTTGATACGGAGGTGACGGAATGAAGGAATACTCGGCAGGAGGGGTCGTATATAGGCAAACGGACGGTCAGATTGAAGTGCTTCTGATCCACGATCGTTTTAATAAAATGACGCTTCCCAAAGGCCACCTGGAAGAGGGGGAGACGGAGAAGCAAGCCGCTCTTCGGGAAGTCCGGGAAGAGACGGGCATTGAAGCGCAAATCATCGGAGATCCGCTTGGCGTAATCTCGTTTCAATTTGATGTGCCTGGAAGAGGATCTGTTACCAAAGAAGTTACATACTATTTGATGGAAGCGGTGTCCGGTGAGACCAAGGCTCAGATTGAGGAGATTCGCGACGTATTCTGGTTTCCGCTCGAGCATGTACTTACAATTCATTCGGAACGAGGGTATGATAACAACAACATAATTCTGGAGCGCGCAGTGAAGAGGTTGAAAGGAGACAAGGCATGAAGCGGAAGATTGATTCCATACGCAACCAGCTTGAAACGGTGATCGGTCCTGTCTATGTGGATGAGGGGGATTTTGTCCCCTTATCTGAGGAACAATTGGCATCTTCCATTGACCATACACTGCTCAAACCGGAAGCAACCCCGGAACAGATCAGGAAAATTTGCGGGGAAGCCAAGCAGCACGGCTTTGCGTCCGTTTGCGTGAACCCGGTGTTCGTGCCGCTTGCGGCAGCCGAATTGAGAGAAAGCGATGTAAAGGTTTGCACAGTAATAGGATTTCCTTTGGGAGCCGCCACCTCAGAGACAAAGGCTTTTGAAACGGAGAATGCAGTGGCAAACGGTGCAACTGAGGTGGATATGGTCATTCCCATTGGCCTTCTTAAGGCGGGAGAATACAGGGCTGTTCTGGAGGACATAAAGCAAGTTGTACATGCATGCAAAGGACGGGCACTTGTCAAAGTCATTATTGAAACATCTCTTCTGACTGACGAAGAGAAGATTGCTGCATGCATAATTTCCAGGCATGCGGGAGCCGATTATGTCAAAACATCCACTGGATTCAGTACGGGTGGCGCAACAAGGGAAGACATTGAACTGATGAGGTTGACTGTCGGACCCAAGATGGGTGTGAAAGCATCCGGAGGAGTTCGAACCAGGGAGGATGCACTGGCGATGCTGCAGGCCGGTGCCACTCGAATCGGCGCCAGCGCATCGGTTGCGATTGTGCAGGGCGGACAAGGTGCCGGTCCGGGGTATTAAGACAGAGTAAGCTTTGCAGGGATATAAGCGGAGGTGGCCTACCTATTGGGTAGGCCGTTTTTTTTCGTATTTTTACTATTGTTCTTTTATTCGGTAAATTGTATATTTATGTACAGATAAATAATATTCGGAATGGTTGTTCCGAAATTCGGAACGAGGGAGCGCCGTGCAACATAAAAACAAAACGGTCGTCAAAACAATGGAACTGCTCAACCTTTTTCTAACAAACGCCAGATTGAGTCTGAATGAAATGGTGAAATTATCCGGGAGTCCCAAGTCTTCCGTGCATCGTATGATGGGATCCCTTGAAGAAATGGGATTTCTTGTGAAAGATGACGAAGGAAAATATTCGCTCGGATTGTTGTTTCTTCAATTTGGTCAGTTGGTGGCTGAACGGTTGGATATTCGGCATGTGGCACTGCCTGTTATGACGAGGCTTCGGGACGAGGTTGGGGAAGCCGTTAATTTAATCGTTCGGGATGGGAATGAAGCGATCTATATCGAGAAAGTGGATACGACCGAACCTGTGCGAGTTTACACAAGAATAGGACGAAGAGCCCCCATGTACGCAGGGGCCTGTCCGCGCATCTTGTTAGCCTTTCTGCCTGAACATGAACGCGAGCAGTATCTGAAAGAGGTTGAACTTAAGCCAATTGGTTTCGGAACGATTACAGATCCTGATCGACTGAGATCCGTATTGCTGGAATCGAGAAAGACAGGTTATTCGATCAGTCATTCTGAGCTCCATAATCATACTTCTGCGGTTGGAGCACCAATCTTTAACCACACGGGACAGGCAGTGGCTGGCCTCAGTATTGTGGGCCCTGAGGCGCGTTTTCAGGAAGAACAATTACCGACGTTGATTGAAAAGGTGATACTTGCAGCCAATGAAATTTCACACAAACTGGGATGGCCAGGACCCGGGAACCATCCTGACGCATCCGGCAGGGAACTTTTGCGGAGGTGAGAGGGTGCAGAGCGTTTCATCCATAGAACTGATTCCACTAGGAGATTCCGCCATAGTTGTTCAATTCGGTCAAACCATAAATCTGGAAACGCATCGTAAGGTAAGAGCCTTGGCCGCTTATCTGGATCGGCATCCGTTTCCCGGGATGGTCGAATACATTCCCGCATTTACCACTGTATCCGTGTTTTACGATCCTTGCCGAACGAACTACAGAACAGTGTGTTTCGTGCTGGAACAAATCGTCTCAGAGCTTGTAGAAACACAGGATCTCCAACCACGGACAGTGGAGATTCCTGTTCTCTATGGTGGAGAATTTGGGCCTGATCTGGAGTTTGTAGCGGAACATAACGGGCTTACAACCAGTGATGTGATTGAAATTCATTCAAGCGGTGAGTACCTCGTTTATATGATCGGGTTTGCCCCCGGATTTCCCTATATCGGTGGCATGTCGGAACGGATTGCGACACCGAGAAGACCTTCGCCTCGCTTGTCCATTCCGGCAGGTACGGTAGGGATAGCGGGGATGCAGACCGGCGTGTATCCGATTGAGACACCAGGCGGATGGCAGTTAATCGGAAGGACGCCGATAGCACTGTTTCGTCCGGATGATAACCCTCCAAGCCTTTTGCAAGCCGGAGACATCGTTCGTTTCCGTCCGATCTCCCGCGAGGAATACAAGACCTGGAAGGAGGATGCCCGATGAGTTTGAAAGTGATTCGTCCGGGACTGCTTACTTCCATTCAGGATCTTGGAAGGTTCGGATTGCAAAAACACGGGGTCATAGTAAGCGGTGCCATGGACCCGTTTGCCCTTCGAACAGCGAATTTGCTGGTGGGCAACGAAGAAGGTGAAGGGGCACTGGAAATTACCATGATGGGGCCTTCCCTTCTGTTTGAGAAGGATTCACTGATATCGATTTGCGGAGCCAGCTTATCTCCCAAGATTAACGGCCATCCGGTCGCGGAATGGCGTCCCGTTTATGTGAAGCAGGGGAGCGTGCTTCAATTCGGAACGCCCGTGGCAGGCTGTCGGGCATACCTTGCAGTGGCGGGCGGATTTGACATTCCGAAAGTCATGGGGAGTTGCAGCACATATCTCCGTGCGGGAATCGGTGGCCTTCAGGGGCGCGCCCTGAAGGAAGGGGATGTACTCAACCTTCGTCCTCCCTCTGAACAAGCCAAAAGAAGAATCAGACAGCTTTCGGAAGCAGCCGGTACTCTAGGGTTTTCCAGCAGCGAGTGGACTATAAGCACGGACATCCTTCCCGCTTACGGAAAAGATCCGGTGATCCGTGTGATAAGGGGCGGCCAGTTTGAACTTTTTTCCGCGGACAGCAGGGAGCAGATTTTTGCAAGTGAGTTTCAGGTGACTCCACAGTCAGATCGGATGGGATATCGCCTGACCGGACCCAAATTGAGCCTGTCGGAACCGATGGAATTAATCTCGGAAGCGGTGGCGGCCGGAACGGTGCAGGTGCCTCCGGAAGGAAATCCGATCGTACTGCTGGCAGACAGGCAAACCACAGGCGGTTATCCAAAAATCGCCCAGGTGATTACCGTCGATCTTCCGATCATTGCACAGGTGAAACCGGGTGAGAAGGTGCGTTTCCAAGAAGTGTCGATCGATGAAGCGCAGGAACTTTACCGGCTGCGGGAGATGGAGATTCATCTTTTGAAGCAGGGCATCGCACTTAGACATTAATTCGGGTTGGAGGGATTCGAATGTACCGGGTGGATTTGAACTGTGACATGGGGGAAAGTTTTGGTGCCTATAAGATGGGTACTGACGAGGAAATCCTCAGTTTTGTGACTTCAGCGAATATCGCATGCGGGTTTCATGCGGGGGATCCGGCAACGATGCGAAAGACTGTCAAGCATGCCCTTGAAAAAGGGGTCGGTATCGGAGCGCACCCCGGACTGCCCGATCTGGCCGGGTTTGGGCGTAGGAACATGGACATCTCGCCGCAGGAAGCATATGACATGGTGGTCTATCAAATCGGTTCTCTCTACGGATTTGTAAAGGCGGAAGGCGCTTCCATGCAGCACGTAAAGCCGCATGGCGCCTTGTATAACATGGCCGCAAAAAGCCCGGAATTATCGAAGGCAATCGCGGAAGCGGTTTACAAAGTGGATCCGGAATTGATCCTCTTCGGACTTTCCGGCAGCGAGCTTGTCAAAGCGGGAGAGGCAATCGGACTCCGAACCGCAAACGAAGTATTTGCCGACAGAACTTATCAGCAAGACGGTACGCTTACTTCGCGCCGGCAACCGGACGCACTCCTCACCGATCATGACAAAGCGGTGCAACAGGTTGTCCGCATGGTGAAGGAAGGGAAAGTTCTTTCTCAGCAAGGGGTCGATGTTGCGATCAAAGCGGATACGGTCTGCATCCACGGCGACGGCCCGTACGCGCTGGTGTTTGCCCGTCAGATCCGGGAACTCCTTGAAATTCAAGGCGTGACTGTTCAGGCGGTTAGATACAAATAAAAGTAAGTTTAGAGTTTGAGAGGAGGATTATGATTGGAAAAGAGATTCAACTGGAGCCTTCTGCTGGGGGCCGCATTTCTGATGGCGACCTCGGCTATCGGTCCGGGCTTCTTGACTCAGACTGCCACGTTCACGGCACAGTTTGCTGCAAGTTTTGGCTTTGTCATTCTTGCCTCCATTATTCTCGATATCGGTGCCCAAATGAACATTTGGCGGATTATTGCGGTATCGGAGAGACGTGCACAAGACATTGCCAACATGGTGATTCCGGGACTGGGTTATCTTCTGGCCTTATTGATCGTCATGGGGGGTCTCGCGTTTAACATCGGAAACGTGGCGGGAGCCGGGCTTGGATTTAATGTCCTGTTTGGCATCAGCGCAGAGACCGGTGCGATTCTGAGTGCAATTATTGCAATCGGGATCTTCTTGGTTAGAGAAGCCGGAAAAGTGATGGACCGTTTTGCTCAGATTCTGGGGTTTGTCATGATCGGACTGACCTTATACGTCGCATTTACTTCTGCCCCTCCGGTGGGAGAAGCAGTGGCCAGATCCTTTGTGCCTGAGGTGCCGGAAGACAAAATGAAAGCGTTCTTCATGGCAATCGTTACACTGGTGGGAGGGACGGTCGGAGGATACATCACGTTTGCCGGCGGCCACCGTTTGCTGGATGCAGGGGTGAAAGGGATCGACAATCTTCCTCAGGTAACAAGAAGTTCAGTCTCCGGTATTTTGATAACAGCCGTGATGCGTATCGTACTGTTCCTGGCTGCCCTTGGTGTTGTAGCTGCCGGGCTGAAGCTGGACATGTCGAATCCTCCGGCTTCCGTATTCAAACTTGCTGCTGGTGACATTGGGTATAAGGTGTTTGGAATTGTGATGTGGGCGGCAGCGATCACCTCTGTGGTCGGTGCGGCATATACATCTGTATCGTTCATCAGAACCTTCAGCCAAACGATTGAAAAATACCACAAGTGGGTAATTGTAGGATTTATTGTAGTGTCTACCATTGTGTTCGTTACCATCGGTCGTCCTGTGAAAACTCTCATTTTGGTCGGGGCGTTAAATGGTCTGATTCTGCCGCTTTCGCTCGGCATTATGTTAGTTGCAGCATATAAGAGCAAGATTGTCGGCAATTACAAGCATCCGGTCTGGTTAACGATTTTTGGCGTTCTGGTAGTAGCCGTCATGGCCTATTTGAGTGGTGTTACGCTGACCACAGAAATACCAAAGTTATTTAAGTAAAGTTTCTTTTATGGTTCAGGGAGCCCCGACGATTTGGGGTTCCTGCCTGCAAAAGAGGGGGAGAGGGAAATGAGCGTTGCAAACATGACACCTGCTGAAGTTCGTGCTTTGATCCGCCGAAACGAATTGGTCCGGCCCACTTCCGGAATGGCAAACGGTTATACCCAGGCGAACATGGCGATTTTGAAAAAAGATCTAGCGTTTGAGTTTCTCCTGTTCTGTCAGCGCAACCCGAAGCCTTGTCCGGTGCTCGATGTAACCGAACCGGGTTCTCCTGTGCCGCGCTTGGTGGCTCCCGGAGCCGATTTGCGTACCGATCTGCCGAAGTATCGAATTTACAGACACGGAGAACTTGTGGAGGAAGTGACGGATATTGTTCAGTATTGGGAAGACGATATGGTGGCGTTTCTGCTCGGGTGCAGTTTTACATTCGAGCAAGCGTTGATGAACAACGGGATCCCGGTTCGGCACATTGAAGAGGAGTGCAATGTGGCAATGTACAAGACGAACATTCCCTGTGTAAAAGCGGGGCGGTTTGAAGGTCCGATGGTGGTCAGCATGCGTCCGATTCCTGAAAAAGATGTGGTCCGCGCCGTTCAGGTAACGTCCCGTTTCCCGGCGGTTCATGGAGCTCCGGTCCATATCGGCAACCCCGAATCGATAGGAATTCAAGATCTTCATAAACCTGACTTCGGCGACCCTGTCACAATTAAAGAAGGTGAAGTTCCTGTCTTTTGGGCATGCGGGGTAACTCCCCAAGCTGTAGCGATGCAAGTAAAACCCGAGCTGATGATTACTCACGCCCCGGGACATATGTTTATCACTGACTTGCGGGATGAGCAATTCGGCGTGTTATAAGAAAGAATATCATGGCTGTCCCAAAATCATCCTGGGTTCAATCGCGTCCAACTCGGCAGCCATGCTTGCTTTACCTACCCCTCCGCCCCGGCACCATCCACTCAATCAAGGACGCGAAAGCCCTCGTGAATGGCCAGACAGCCAGAGACGAGAAGATGTTGAACAAGGTATGAGCCGTTGCAACTTGAATCGGCAGGGACGGACTGAATACTTTCACGATTTTCGCGAATGTATCAAGGATGGGCAAGAAAGCCAAAACGCCCGCTACGTTAAGAACAACATGTGCAACCGCAACCCGTTTCGCGGGTAACGGGCTTCCGATGGAAGCCAGAACTGCAGTAATACAAGTTCCAATATTATTCCCAAGTATGATGGAGATGGCGCCCGGGAGAGCGATAAGCCCCTGGGAGGCCATTGCTATTGTCAATGCGGTAGTAGCGGTTGAGCTTTGTACGAGGGCTGTAAGGACAGTCCCTGCCAACACGCCGTAAATCGGATTCCGGGAAGCGGTCTGGAGGATCTCCCGGAACCACTCGGTTTCTCCCAGAGGAGCCAATGCGGCAATCATCAGATTCAAAGCAAACAAGGTTCCGCCAAACCCGAATGTGGCAAGGCCTATATATCTTTTCTTCTCTTTCAAAACAAACCACAAGATGACCCCGATGACGACGCAAGGCACAATCAAATCGTCCGGATTCCAGGCGATGATTTGTGTGGTCATTGTCGTTCCGATATTCGAACCCAGAATGATTCCGAGTGAATCGGCAAACGTCATCGCCCCGGCAGAAACAAATCCTATCGTAATCACAGTAACAGCCGCCGAACTGTGCAGCAAAGCAGAAACAACGGCTCCGGTAACAAGCCCCCGCGTTGGAGTCTTCACAAACCGCTTCAGGATTTCCGGCAGACGTTCCATGGCCATCCGTTCCAGCCCATAACGCAGAATCCAGATCCCGCATAGAAAGCCCGCCAATCCGACCAGAAGCATCACAAGAGAACTATACATAACAATCCTCCGTAGGGTAGACTAAGTTTTATGGCAATCTTGTACATACCTATGCACGCATGTCCGAAAGAAGACATGCATTCGGAGGATAGAATCGGCATGGCAAAAGTGTTTTTGAAACGAAATCGAAAAAAGCGGCTCAAGCAGGGACATCCCTGGGTGTTTCAAAGTGAAATTGAGCGTGTGGAGGGAGACGCCCGGCCGGGAGACATTGTGGAGATCGTGAACCACTCGGGTCACTTTTTGGCAAAAGGATCATTCAACCCGAATTCCCAGATTGCAGTTCGGGTATGGACTTACAACCCGCAAGAAGAGATCGACAAATTGTTCTTTGAGAAACGTGTAAGGGAGGCGTGGGAGTACCGCAGACGTCTGCTTGAGGATACGAACGCCTGCCGTCTGATTTATGGAGAAGCGGATTTCCTGCCGGGAGTGGTGGTGGACAAGTTTGCGGATGTGCTTGTTATCCAAATCCTCTCCCTCGGCATGGAAGTCAGGCGGGAACAGCTGATACAGGCATTGGTCAAGGTAATGGAGCCTAAGGGAATCTATGAGCGCAGCGATGTCCCCGTGAGGGAATTGGAAGGATTGGAGCAGCGGACAGGACCGGTCTGGGGAGAAACGCCGGGGGAAGTGGAGATTGTGGAAAACGGCCTTCGCTATGTCGTGGATATTGTCGAGGGGCAGAAGACCGGATTTTTCTTTGATCAGAGGGAGAATCGGGCTGCCATTGCGCCGCTGATGACCGGCTGGGGGGCAGGGCACGGAATCGCTTTGCAGCCGACGGAAGAAGTGGATGAACAGGGCAAAATCGTCTTCAGGCCTGTTGACCGCAGGGGCAAGATCATCAAGAATCCGTTCTGGGACGGTGCAGATGTACTGGAATGCTTCTCTCATACGGGGTCTTTTGCCCTTAACGCCTGCAAACACGGAGCCAGGAAAGTGACTTGTCTGGACATCTCCGAACTTGCCATTGAAACGGCCAAACGCAATGTAACAATGAATGGGTTTCTGCATAGGGTGCAATTTGTGGTGGCAAACGCGTTTGATTACCTGAGGGAGCAGGTGCGGCTTGGCAGCCAATGGGACGTGGTGATTCTGGATCCCCCCGCCTTCGCCAAGACAAAAGGCGCGGTGGAAGGGGCATGCAGAGGCTACAAAGACATTAACCTCAACGGTATGAAGTTGGTCCGCGACGGCGGGTTCCTGGTAACGGCCAGTTGCTCTTATCACATGAAACCGGAATTGTTCCGGGAAGTCATTCAGGACGCCGCCATGGATGCGAAGAAAATCCTGAGGCTTGTCCATTGGAGCGGAGCGGGCAAGGATCACCCGGAAATTCTGGGGGTGGAAGAAGGTCATTACTTGAAGTTTGCGATCTTTGAGGTGCGGAGTCGGGCTTGATTTAAGCAAATATTTTACTATTCCGTCCGGAGTCGAAAACCGGTAGGAATTTTCGTTTGTGTGGGTGGAGCCTTGGAACTATTGTATTAACCACAGATACATGAACTTGTCGTTTTTTGACGTAATAGAGTAGGGTACGGACAGTTACATCTCGGTTCATACGTATTATACGTTCATAGCTGATAGGTGGAGGTGTACCGGATGCTGGAGGAGCCGTTTCTTGGGGACTTGCTCAGGAAAGCTAGGCAAGGCGATGAATACAGTCGCCAAGAACTCATTCAAAAAAGTAAAGACTTTATTGAAAAAGCCACTTCCAATATTTGTAAGAGAAAGGTTACTTGGAACGAGGATGAAATGAGTGTGGGCCTTATCGCGTTTAATGAGGCAATTGACCGGTACGAAAAATCGCTGAATGGCAACTTTTATTCCTATTCCAAAATGATTATCCAATCACGGCTGATTGATTATTTCCGCCAAGAGGGTCGTCGACAGGTTGCTGTCAGTTTGGATGACGTGTCTCAAGATGAGGGAGGCCTAGAATATGAGATGAATCCTGCCGAAATCAAACTAGCGTGGGAGAACTACAATGAACAGCAACTCATCCGGGAGAGAATGGAAGAAATACAGATATATTGTGAACGGTTGGAAGCATTCGGGATTCGGCTTGAAGAGCTGGAAGAGTCTTCTCCCGGTCGCGTGGATGCCAGGGCGAGCCTGGTTCAAATCGCTCATGATTTTATCAAATACCCTCATTTGGTGGAATATTTTACAAATACCAAGCAATTGCCTCTTAAACAAATGCTCTCCTTTGTACAGGTCAGTCGTAAAACGGTGGAACGAGGAAGGAAGTATTTAGTGGCTCTTATTGTAATTTTGCTCTCGGATGATCTTCCTCATTTGAAAGCCTCGATTCTATTCCCTGATTTGGAAAGAAGGGTTCATAATGCGTGAAACTAAGGGACTGGTCATGAAAATTACCGATCGATATATGGTAGTCATGTGTGATGACGGGAAATTTCGTAATCTTCCTCTACCGGCACAGATTCCCGGTGTTGGCGAACGAATCACGGTTTCTTTGCGCCAGAAAAAAAGTTTTTCACTATATTGGTTTTCTGTGGTAGCCGCTGTGTTTCTTCTCGTTTTAGGCTCAACTTTGTGGGGAAAGGTTCAGCCACAATATTCTCGCGTGGTGGCGATCGATATCAATCCGAGTCTCGAATTGTTTTTGGATTCGGAAAATCGCGTTGTACGGTTCGTACCTCTGAATAAAGATGCAGAGACGTTGCTTAACGGTCTGCATTTGGAAAAAAAGGTGTTGAATGAAGCGATCCCGGACATCCTGAAAAATTCAATGGAACTTGGGTATATCAAGAATGAAAAAGAAAATTTGATTATGGTTTCCGTTACACAACTACAGAATGGAGGAACCGCAGTCGATTCCAAGTCTCTTGAGATTCTAATCTTAGAAACCTTGCAATCTCATATAAGTGGGTTTTTGAAAGTGAATCTAGTTGACCGACACTTATATTACAAAGCCAAAGAACAAGGAGTTTCTGTCAATAAATTCATTCTTGCCCAAGAAGCGCAACAACAAGGAGTTAATTTAGACTTCGGCAATAACGCTGACGGTTCCGAGTCGACCGCAAGAGTTTTGCAAAAAGCGGGGCTTGCCATAGACAAGTTTTTTGTTCCCTTTGGATTCCAAACAGAGCTTCCGGCCACGCAGGGAAGTGACGAGGAAAAAAGGCAGAACAACGATCGGTCAAACGATCAAAAAAATAAGTCAGACCACGGAACATATAAAGAGAATCGTTTTGACCAGGAAAACAAAAGTACTGACTCAACTTTTTCAGGCAACTCTCAAAAATATCCCGAGTACAATCGAAGTTTGCAAACCCAAACAAATGAAACGCCTGTTCAAAATTCGAATACTAGCTCATACCCGATTTCGAACGGAACCTCAACATCCGGTTCAGGGAATTCTGAAAGCGGGACATCAACGCCGCCCGAATCTGGCAGCCAAATTCCGGTGAACCAGGCTCCCGGTGATCCAACATCCACAACAACTCAATCCGGTACAAACACAACAACTCAATCCGGTACAAACACAACAACTCAATCCGGTACAAACACAACAACTCAATCCGGTACAAACACAACTCCAACCACAAACAGTCCGTCAAGTACTACACCGACAAATACGGTTCCCTCAAATTCGTACCCCAATACATCGGGCAGCGGATGGTAAGGGAAAGTGGCCGACAATCAAGTCGGCTTTTTTTGTTGGAGAGACCCCCTGTTTTTACATAAAGCCATCGTATTAAAAATTAATTCAAGATTTAATTTTGAAGAGAGGTAAAATTCGATGATAGGAAAAATAAAGGGATGGATTCAGCCGCAATTTCGATTTCATAATGTGGAAAGACTTGAATTCGCAAAAGTTCCTGAATCCTTGACAATTGGTGTTTTGACTGTGGACACGGCAAGCAAAAAATTTTATACGACTTGGTGCAAAACACTGTACATATCAGCCGACAGACTTTCGGTGCTTTATCATAAGGGTTTGTCAGTCAGGATTGGCGATCTGGTTGGTTTGAATTTTCAAATTCGCTTGGACGGCCGATATTTGGATATTGTGACGAAAGGTCGTATTTGGCGAATGGAATCTTGGGAAAACGGATGCCCGGGTAAAGTTTACAGTTTAAAGTTTCAGGAATTAAAAGAAACCGACCGAATGAATCTGATTCAATATGTATCAGCATACGAGTTCAGGAGAAGAAAGTTGGCGTTATATGGTTGTGAGGGAAGCTGAACAAGAAGAGGCGATTGTGAGTGCAGTGGTTGTACAAAGAAAATTTTCATTGACAATCGTGGATATCGATAAGTTTAAACTGTTTAATGATCTACAAAGTTCCGTCAAGAAAACGGGCCATGTCATCCTGGATGTTCTTCTTGCACTGCATCCTTTATCCCGGAAGTCATCCACACCGCAGATAAATCTCTGTATGAGGCCCCAAAAACACGGAATCGAGTGTCGACCAGTTTTTGATCAAATCCAAAAAATGATGAAATTTGTCGAACGACCCCCACTTCTGTCGAAGCACATTCGTATTAACAATTGCAAGAAGATTAAACTATTAAAATGGAGGTTGGTATCCAATGAAACAAAAAATTACCATGTTGTCTCTTGCGTCTTTGTTAGCTCTTACCCCGGCAGGTGCAAGTCTTGCCAATACGGAATCCGGGGCTGGTACAAGCACCAGTGCAGGCACAAGCACCAGTGCAGGCACAAGCACCAGTGCAGGCACAAGCACCAGTGCAGGCACAAGCACTAGTGCAGGCACAAGCACTAGTGCAGGCACAAGCACTAGTGCAGGCACAAGCACCAGTGCAGGTACAAGTACTTCTGTTGGAACTGGTGCCGATGCAAGAATAGGTTCGTCTACAACAGAATCTGTAACAGGTATCGATTTTGCCGGATCCAGTTTGGAAGTTGGGGGTGAAAGTTTTACTTCTAACTTCAGCAACATATCCTTCAGTTCGAACCTGGAGGAAGTGATAGCTCTGTCCCAGGACGTAAAGGAATTTCTTGACAAGATAGATATGGAAACGTACAAACAATATCTTGAGGAACAGCAACAAGAAAATGAATTATTCAAAATTGAACAAAACATGGATTATCAATCCAGGATTGCCGAAGTTGAAAAGGAACTTGCGGAAAATCCCGAAAACGGTACGCTTTATGTTGAACTTGCATTAACATATTTCGCAAGTGGTGATCGGGAAAAAGCCAACGAAGTTAAGGATCAATTGGTTGAGAAAGCTCCGGAAAGCCATTTGGCCTTGATGTTACAGGCGGAACTGGCAAGCGCTGAAGGGAATTTCGATCAGGCGTTGCCGTATTTGGAAGAAGCGGTGCAAAAGAATCCGACAAATGCGGTTGCCTTACGTAAACTTGGCGAGGCACTGGCCGAAACCGGCAAGCAGAATGAAGCGATTGAACATCTTATCATTGCAGCGGCATTGAATCCGGACGACAAAAAAGTGTTTGAAGAATTGAACCGAGTGTTTGCAGATGGAAACATTTCAGATATTAAGACGTTTGTGAACGGTGTTATACCTCAGTTTGACGTGAAACCTTTTATCGAAGACGGAAGAACACTCGTTCCAATCCGTGCTATTTCTGAAGCGCTTGGCGCTGACGTGCATTGGAACGAAGAAGAGCAGCAAGTTTTGATTCAACGCGGAAATAGCACCATTGAGTTGACAATTAACAGTAATATTGCAATTGTGAACGGTAAAGAGATTGCCATCGATGTTCCTGCCAAAATCGTAGATGGACGTACGGTTCTCCCGTTGCGTTTCGTAAGCGAGGCTCTTGGTGCCGATGTGGATTGGAAGGGTGAAAGTCAACTAATTATCATTTCAGAATAATTATATATAAAGGAATAGCTGGGGGATAAGCGATTTCATAGAATTACGAAACTTGGGGGAGTAGGTATCTATAGAAGAACCAGTTTATCCCCTGGCTCTATTCCATACCGCTCAATGGTTCCGGCAGGCAGTTCCAGAACTGAATAGGCGGAACGGACTGGAGAAAGGACAGACCATGGCTGAACATGCTTAGCCAATTTTACAATTCGGTTCATTTGGTCTAAGAAAATTACATCAATTGAAAACTTCATAAAAAACATATGGATCGAATTGCATGGAACCAGCCAAAGAGCTTGGTTTTCCGGAAGTTCTTTGCGAAACATTAACCCGAGAAAACGGCTGACAAATCTGTCAGCTTTTTCAAGGCGTATAGGTATATGGATCTGATATCCGTCTTTATCTACCACCATGGTCATAGCCCTTCCATAGAATTTCAGTAATTTACAGGATGAAAGTCACTTGATGATTATTTAAATGGTAAACTATAATCGCCTCACAAACAACCTAGTGCACAAAATTTTGACAATCGGTTGTTTGCAATTTGAACCTTCAACAGGAGGTAAATGCTCATGCTTCAGCAAATGAAGAATCTCGTTGGAGAAGAAAAAGGACAAGCAATGACAGAATACGTGCTTATTCTTGGTTTGATTGCAGTTGTCGTGATTGCGGCACTGACTCTCTTGGGTGATCAGATCAAGGAAAAGTTCAACGAGATTGTCACAAAGCTCGGTGGCACGCCGACACAATAATGGGAACACAAACCGCTGGGCCTCGCTTTTCTGTCGGATGCAGAGAAGTGGGGCTGTCTTTATCGAATCTAAGGAGCGAACGCTATGGAAGATTACGTTCTAGGGGCGGGACTGTTGATATCTCTCGTTACCGATTTGCGAAGCCGTAAGATTTTAAACGTGGTTACACTGCCGGTCATTGGGATTGCAGTTGTCTATCATACGGTTGTGAGCGGATGGGATGGATTGGTATTTAGCGTCAGCGGATTGCTGTTTGGATTTGGTCTCTTATTTATCCCTTACCTGCTAGGCGGCATGGGGGCGGGAGATGTAAAATTGCTGGCTGCCATTGGATCACTGAAAGGTGCAGCATTTGTGTTTAGTTCTTTTTTATATACCTGTTTAATCGGAGGAGTCATTTCGTTGATCATCCTGGCCGTAAGAAAACAGTTAGGAAAATCAATGCATCGCATAGGACATGCACTTGTCTGTATGAGAGGCAGCGCTGAATCATTCAATGTTTTGGAAAAAAGTGAGTTGCACCATGCATTTCCATATGGAGTGGCTATTGTATTGGGGTCATTGTCTGCGTATCTGTGGGGTGGTTTCTGATGAAATCCCAGAAAGGACAGTCAACGGTTGAGATGGCGATAAGTTTGACCGTTCTGGTCTTGTTGCTGTTTGGGATTATTGACTTTGGAAGAATTTTTCACGCTTATTTGGCATTGGATCACGCTGGTCGGGAAGCCGCGAGGACAGCCAGCATCGGCGGAGATGACATACAAATAAAGGAGGTTGCTGTACGTGCAGCGTCAAGCTTGGATACTGCCAAACTCGGCATTAGCATTATGCCGGACCAACCAAGCAGAAAGCGAGGCACATACGTCACCATTTTGCTTACGTATTCGGTTGACATTGTAACACCACTAATGGCACAGTTCATACCGAATCCGTATTCATTGCAAAATCAAACTGTCATGCGGGTGGAATAGAGATGAACAAGATCGGGTGGAAACTGAACCAACTCATACGCAATGAAAAAGGGGCAGTCCTCGTTCTCGTTGCTGCCGGAATGACAGTTTTTTTGGGTTTGACGGCATTAGTGATCGATGGCGGAGGTTTGTATCTGGAAAGAGCAAGGTTGCAAAAAGCGATGGATGCGGCGGTTTTGGCCGGGGCGCAAGAGCTTCCGAACCGTCCGGAAATGGCGAAACAAGAAGCCGAACGCGCGGCTGCCGCAAACGGGGTGGAAGCTTCGGAGTTGATGATTACGTTCAACGCTTCAAATACAACCATTCAGGCAACCGTGGTTCGAAGCAAACAACTTAAATTTGTCCATGCGTTGGGGATTTCCGATCCGCCGGTGAGAGCGACGGCAAAGGTCGAACTGCGGCCGCTGACATCGGTGGCTGGCGTGATTCCGCTCGGGGTCGATGCTTCCAGACAATTGGCTTACGGAGACGCAGTGATCTTAAAGGTCGGGGAACCAAAGTACGGGAATTTCGTGGCGTTGCAAATGCCCGGTCCCGGGGCCAGTGATTATCGGGAAGATCTCAAGAACGGATATCAGGAAACGATTTCGATCGGAGATATTCTGGATACCAAGCACGGGAATATGGTGGGGCCTACCAAACAGGCTATTGAAGATCGAATGGCAAGGTGTCCTTACCATGGAAGCGCCAGTTGTTATGATTATCCGAAAGACTGTCCTTTGGTAGTGCTGGTTCCGGTTTATAAACCGATCGGCGACGGAACCCGGGTGGATCAGGTTCAGGTGGTCGGGTTCGCCTCCTTTTTTATAGAGAGGATAGGATCAACGAACGAAGGTGTGGAAATCATCGGACGATTCATTCAGACCGCATATTCGGGTTCCAGTTCACCATCTCAAGGAGACTACGGGGCCTACGGATATAAATTGATTGAGTGAGGGAGTCATCATGAAAACCAAAACAATCTGGGTGTGGGCAGTCGTCTTTGGGGCAGTCGCGACAGGAACAATGTACCTGTTTCTTTTCAATCCGGGCAAACAACCGGCTTCCCAGACCAAGATCCAGACAAACTCAGAGAAAAAAGATACTGAAGAGGCTTCCAAATCCAAGCAATCGAATAACCAACCTGCTCCGAATATCAAAGACGGAGGAGTGGTCAAACTGTCCCTTGCCCCGGGAAAACGGGCAATATCCATTGCGGTGAACGAAGTGCAGGGCGTCTCCGGCTTTATCACTCCGGGGGCGTATGTTGATGTGGTGGTCATGGTGCCGACTCCGGAAGGGGAGAACGCATCAGCACAAATTCTGCTTCAAAATGTAAGGGTACTCGCTGTTGGACAGCTCAATACAACGCCGGAAAACAGTACGAAAGTGTCCGTTTATCGGACGGTGACTCTTGAAGTATTGCCGATTGAAGGATCTGCGTTAGCGTTTGCCGCGCAAAAGGGTGCAGTTTCCCTGATGCTGCGCGCACCGGGAGATTCATCCGCAACAGCGAACGCCCATATCACGCTTGATCAGTTGAACAAAGGAGTGATCTCGCGATGACACTCCGCTGGATGGGTTTCGTCGAAAATGTCGGCTCTGTAACAACGGTGCATTCTGCGGTCAGCCGTGCGGGACACTCGGTTCAATGGTTTACAGAGTTGAACGACATGCTAAAAGAATTGTCCAGTGCCCAGGGAGCCGTTGTCTTTCTCAAGACATCCCTCGCCTATGACGTCTATGAACTATGTCGTGAAATGTCTTTGACGTATCCGTATGTGGCGATTATCCTGCTGGTACCGGCCGAAGAACTGGATCTGAAGAAAGCGATGCATACGGGGGCGGTTGACGCAATCGCGCTGCCACCCCAGGAACAGGAAGTTATCCAGGCTGTGCGTGAAGCGGAAAACTCCGTCCGGTTAAAAATGGCCCGTATACTAACCAATACCTCACGGGTACAAAAAGAGGACGGCCGGGTACTGACCGTCTGCGGTACCAAAGGCGGTGTGGGAAAAACAACGATCACTGTCAATTTGGCTGTCGCTTTTTCTAAGTCGAATCTGAAAGTTGCCGTACTGGACTTGGATCTGCAGTTTGGGGATGTTGCGATTTTGTTTGACTCTCAGCCAAAACGAACCATATATGAGTGGATCAAAGAAGAATATGAATATTCGCGGAGGAACCTTGACCGTTATATGATTCACCATTCTTCCGGAGTGGATATTCTACCGGCACCGCTTCGCCCGGAGTTTGCGGACGTGGTGACAGGGGAGCATGTCAGAATCGTGATCGCGAAATTGCGGCGCGAATATGATCTGGTGTTGGTCGATACCCCGCCCTTTCTTGTTGAGACAGGATTGGTGGCTTTGGATAATTCTGCGGACATTCTGCTCATTACATCGGTTGATTTGCCGACATTAAAAAACAGCAAGTTGTGCATTGAAACTTTAGAAGCACTGGGGATGAAAGACAAGATTAAAGTGGTTCTTAACCGTGACACCAAAGTTGAGGGGATCACCCAGGAGATGATCGAAAACGTATTGGGCATGCCGATTTACTCTCGGATTCCGAGTGAGGGAAAAGTCGTGGTCGCTTCGGTGAACAAAGGAATCCCGTTTGTTCTTTCGCATTCCCGATCGGCTGTTGCCAAGAGCGTTTTTTCCTTTGCTGCCAAGCTTCGAGCCAATCAAGGTCTGGTGAAAAAAACATCCCAAAAATCGATGTTAAGCCGAGTTTTCAGCAGATAGGGAGGTGGTTTCCTTGTCACTCTTAAAGCGTTTAACCGAGCAGGAAGTGACGTTTGTACCCGTTCCGCAGGGGAAAAGGACTGCATCCGGAAATGGACCTGTTGTGGCAACCCGGGAGTTGCCGAAAGAACCCGATATAAAGGGCCGCCTCCATAAATACTTGGTGGAAGAATTGAAAAAGCATCCAAATCTGGACGATAAGGCCTTGGAACAACTGATTCCAAAACTGGCGGCACCGTTTTTTGAGGGAGAAGGGGAACGTCTTACATTTGAAGCAAAGAATCAGATCCTGACCACCGTTATCAACGAATTGATCGGTTATGGTCCGATTACCCCTTTTTTGGCCGATCCCGATGTTTCGGAAGTAATGGTGAATGGTCCCTACCAAATCTATGTTGAGAAAAAAGGCCATCTGATTAAAACGGACGCCTTTTTCCGCGATGATGAACATGTTCTGCAGGTGATTGAGAAAATCGTGACGCCTTTGGGACGCCGCGTTGACGAAAGCATGCCGATGGTGGACGCCCGCTTGCCGGACGGGTCACGCGTGAACGCGATTATCCCGCCGCTTGCATTAAACGGACCGACCGTTACAATCCGGAAATTCTCGAAGAAACCCCTGCAAATCGACGATTTGGTCCGCTTTGGAACATTAAGCGAAGAAATGGGAAAATTCCTGGACGGTTGTGTAAAGGCTCGCCTAAACATGTTTATCAGCGGAGGTACCGGTTCCGGAAAAACAACTACACTGAACGTATTGTCCTCATTCATTCCAAACGATGAGCGCATTATTACGATCGAAGACGCAGCCGAACTGCAGTTGTCACAGGAGCACGTCGTGTCGCTTGAAACACGCCCGCCCAACATCGAGGGAAAAGGGGCCATTACCATCCGAGATCTCGTTCGGAACTCGTTGCGGATGCGGCCTGAACGGATTGTCATCGGTGAGGTGCGAAGCGCTGAAGCGCTGGACATGCTGCAGGCAATGAACACCGGTCATGACGGATCGCTGGCCACAGGGCATGCCAACTCCCCGCGGGACATGTTGTCCCGATTGGAGACGATGGTGTTAATGGCGGGGATGGATTTGCCCGTGCGGGCGATCCGTGAACAGATCTCGAGCGCGATTGATCTGATTATCCAACAATCCCGATTAAAGGACGGGAGCCGCAAGATCACGCACATCACTGAAGTGTTGGGGATGGAAGGAGATACAATTGTTCTTCAGGATCTATTTGTCTTTAAACAAACGGGGATGACTCCTGACGGCAAGATCCAGGGTCAGTTTGTTTCCACCGGTATCCGTCCGCATTGTGCCGAAAAACTGGAAATTGCGGGAATTGCACTGCCATCCGAATGGTTCCGTGAGGAGTGGTAACCATGAACGACGGAATCCTGCAACTGGCGGGATTTGCTTTTCTTTTTTTTACACTGTTGTTTGGATTGGTAATCAATCTCGCTTCACGGCGTAAAACAAAACTGGAAACTCGTCTTGAGAAATTCCTTCCCCATACCCAACCGCAGGAAGTAGAGCCGGAAACCGTTGAGGCGAAAGAAAAAGGGTCCGGCCTCTTACGGCGGCTCATATCCGCAATCGGCAACCAGTTTGCGGGCAGGTCTTTTGTACGCCGCTGGGAATCACGATTGGAACAGGCGGCACTGCCTCTCAAACCAGAAGAGTTCTTCGCTCTTCGATTGATTTTAATGGGAGCCGCACTGCTCACTTTGTTTCTCCTGGGATTTAGTGGGGCTGCACTGGTTCCGGTCGCGTTACTCGGGTATTGGCTGCCGCGTTTCTATCTACAGCGGAGTAAAGAGAAACGGCTTTCGCGTTGCGCCGCCCAATTGGCTTCCGCTCTGGGAACCATGGCGACTGCGATGCGTGCCGGATTCAGTTTTATTCAGGCGATGCAGCTGGTCGGACGGGAAGTCCCCGACCCTTTGGGCCCCGAATTTGACCGGACGATTCGTGAAATCAGCTTCGGGGTTCCAATTGAAGAGGCTTTTTACCGGCTGTTGGGGCGTTTGCCGGATGCCGACCTTGATTTGTTGGTAACCGCCTTGCTGGTCCAACGTTCCACCGGCGGAAACTTGGCAGAAATTCTTGAGTTAATGCAGGAAACGATCCAAGAGCGGGTGCGGATTAAAGAGGAGTTGAACACACTTACCGCGCAAGGCCGTTTGTCGGCGTGGATTATTTCGCTTTTGCCCGTATTGTTGGGAGTTTTCCTCAATTTCATGAATCCGGAGTATTTCTCTCCCATGTTGCATCATCCTTTGGGTTGGCTGCTGCTTGCAATGGGTACCGTATCGGGGTTTATCGGGTGGATGACGATCCGTAAGATCATCCAAATCGAGGTGTAACAAATGGAAAAGTTGTTGCTGATATTCACAAGTTTCCTGTTCTTTACGTTTGTAACGGCGGGCGCGCTGGCAACGGTTTTTGGAAGCCGAATTCAGATCGAACGACGTATCCAACATCTTATTACGGATGAGAGTGAGGAAAGATTGACCGAAGATTTGATCCTGCAAGAGGTTGACAACGAAAAGTCCGGATTGAGTTTGTGGGATCGGGTAGGAAAACCCCTCTGGCAGAAGTTCCGGAACTTCACGGTCGGAAAAATGTCCTCCCATACGGCAAGAACCCTGGAAAAAAAGCTGCGTGACGCGGGGTATCCGTTCCAACTGACACCTGCCGATTTTAAATTGCTGCAACTGATGTTGGGAGCAGGTTTCTTCCTTCTCATACTGCTCTTATTCCTCCCGTTATCCAAGGATATTGGACGAATCTTCATATTTGCAGTCGTTGGCGGAACATTTGGCATGATGTATCCGAACTATTATCTGAATGCAAAACGGAAGCAAAGGACGGTCGCCATTCAAAAAGCAATGTCCGATTTTTTCGATATGGTCAATGTATCGATAGAAGCGGGAATGGGTCTGGACGCGGCGATCGCGAAGGTCTGCAAACGGATGGAAGGCCCCTTGTCCGTCGAGTTTCTGCGGACTTTGGATGAGATGAAACTGGGGAAGTCAAGGAAAGAGGCATTTTCCGACCTTCGGGACCGGGTGCCGTCTGAACCGTTTCAAAGTGTAATGAGCGCATTGATCCAAGCGGATCACCTGGGTATCGGGATGGCGAAAGTGCTGCGGGCACAAACCCGCCGGATCCGGGAACAACGGCGGCATGCCGCGAAGGAACAAGCCTTGAAAGCACCGGTTAAGATGATGATTCCGATGGTTTTGTTTATGTTCCCGACATTGTTTGTTGTTTTGCTGGGACCGATTGTGGTTCAGCTTGTGACAAAGTGACTGTAAACCCGAAAGCCCTCGATCGCTTCGAGGGCTTCTCAGATCCATGCGTTTACATTCACTTTCCGGATGAATTCCTCCGGTTTAACATGTTCGTTCTTGGCGGGTTCTTCTTCCGGTTTCTTGCCCACCAGTTCTTCAAACAGTTGTTTATTTCCGGTTGCCAGTGCATAATCGATCAATGCCTGACGTTCCACTTCTTCCGCCTGGCGCTTGATGATTGTCTCTTCCAGTTCAATGTCGGCGGCGGGTACGTAGTAATGCCTGTCTTTTGCCGGCACCCGGATTATATAATCAAATGCGCTGTCGGAACTGCGCTCGCGCCCAATGATATATCCATACTCACCGATGGGCAGGTTTTGTTCGAAGGAATCATTTACAATAACGATCTTCTTCCCAAGTTGCAGCAATGGAACCACCTCCTGTGCCCTGATTTGAGGTATATCTATTTTACCATCATTGCAGGACTTGGGATATACCCAATTTGCACGGGGCAGGTAAGTTGACTGGCTTCATCGAATCCAGTATAATTTGGCGTGATAAACTTTCTTGACGTTCATCATGCTGTTTTCCGGCATGTTTGTTTGGCAAGTTGGAGGGAGGGAAATCAAGTGTCAGAAGTTCGGGTTCGCAAGAATGAATCGTTGGACAGTGCGCTTCGTCGTTTCAAGCGTGCTACAGCCAAGGACGGTATCCTTGCTGAGGTCAAGAAGCGCAAGCACTACGAGAAACCTAGTGTTGCTCGGAAGAAAAAGTCCGAGGCTGCTCGCAAAAAGAAGAAATACTAAGGAGGCAGTTGTCTCGTGGGCTTGGCCGAACGTTTGGAAGCTGATATGAAACAGGCGATGAAAGACAGGGACAAGATCCGTCTGTCCACCATCCGCATGATTCGTACAGCCATCAAGAATGCCGAAATTGATCAAAGAAAGACTATGACGGATGACGACATCCTCGCTGTCTTGAACCGTGAATTGAAGCAACGGCGCGATTCCCTCCAAGCATTTAAAGATGCCGGCCGTTCCGATCTGGTTGATCAAGTTGAGCAGGAAATTAAGGTTTTGCAGGATTACCTGCCAGCCCAATTGGATGAAAACGAGCTTCGCGAGATTGTGCTGGCTACGATTGCCGAAGTGGGCGCTTCATCCAAGAAGGATATGGGCAAGGTCATGGGGGCTCTGATGCCGAAGGTGCAGGGCCGTGCCGATGGCAAACTTGTGAATCAACTGGTGCAGGCGCACCTGTCATAATGAAAAGGAAGCCATGTGCAATCGCACATGGCTTTTGTAATGATACTCCGTGAAACTTTTTCCCCCATGGCACGTAGATACAATTGCGGAATCGGCAGATTACCCAGGAAAGGAGGAAGATCCTATGTCAAAGTTTCTTCGAGTTGCGAGTCTGCTCTGCATCTTGTCTTCAATCCTGTTGATGCCTTTCACCGCAGATGCTGGAACAAAGCCCAATCCGGAAGTGTATGCGGTGACAATTGAGAATACAATTGAAACAGGGCTTGCACAGTCTCTGGAACGGGCGTTTAAGCTGGCCCGGGAGGTTCAGCCAAAAGCCATTCTGTTGAGAATCAACACGCTTGGAGGCAGTGTAAGCGCTGCTCTTGATATTGGGCAAACCATCCGGGAGTCAGACATTCCGGTCATTGCATATGTGAAGCACAATGCAATCTCGGCTGGCGCTTACATTGCTCTGAATGCAGAACATATCGCCATGGCACCGGGCAGCACCATCGGCGCGGCGGAACCCCGTACTCTCGAAGGTAAGCAGGCTGATCCCAAGATTGTTGCGGTCTGGGCGTCCGAGATGAGATCCGTGGCGGAAGCAAACAGCCGCAACGGTGACATTGCGGCCGGTATGGTCGATGTCGACCTCGAAATCCCGGGTGTTAAGGAAAAAGGGACTCTGCTTTCCCTTACGGCGGAACAAGCTGTCAAACACAAGATCGCGGACGGTATATTTGGTTCCGAGAAGGAAATGCTGGCACATTACGGATATAATGCCTCGCTGGTTGAAGAGCACAATATGTCCTTTGCCGAAAAATTTGCCCGCTTTGTAACCCATCCGTTTGTCATTCCGATCCTGCTGATTGTGGGAATCGTCGGTCTGGTAGTGGAATTGCTGATTCCCGGTGTGACTTTGCCGGGAGTGATTGGCACAATTGCGTTTGCCCTGTTTTTCTTCGGGCATATGATTGCCGGATTTGCCGGCTGGGAGTCTTTGTTGCTGTTCCTGTTGGGGGTGGTCCTCCTGGTGATCGAGATTTTCGTTACATCCTTCGGTATACTTGGAGTGGCAGGAATTGTGGCGATCGGTGCCAGTGTGGGAGTAGCGGTTTATGATGCCAAATACGGTGTTCAATCCTTCCTAGTCGCACTTCTGTTTGCAGGTGCTGCCGCCTGGATTACCATCAAATACTTCGGTCACCGGGGAGCTTGGAACAAATTGATTCTGAAAGACCAGTTGACCAAAGAGAAAGGCTATGTGCCCGTGAAAAGCTACAATTATCTGTTGTATCAGGAAGGCGCCGCCTTGACTCCGCTCCGGCCATCAGGAATGGCATTGATTAACGGGCAACGGTTTGACGTAGTGACGGAAGGCGACTTCATTGATTCCGGGGATCCTGTTGAAGTGGTGCATGTGGAAGGAGTTCGCATCGTGGTTCGCCGCAAGTCGGAGTTTGTTGAACTAAAATAACAAGAGGTGTGAAAGCTTATGGATCAAGCGTTTATTTCACTGCTGGTGCTGGTCGGACTGGCAATCATCGTATTGGCTATCTTGTTTACGTTCATCCCGGTTGCGCTCTGGATCTCTGCATGGGCGGCAGGTGTCCGGATCTCGATATTCAACCTGATCGGGATGCGTCTGCGTCGCGTGGTGCCGGCCAGAATTGTGGAACCCTTAATCAAGGCGACCAAAGCGGGTTTGGATATCAACACCAACCAACTGGAAAGCCACTATCTGGCAGGCGGTAACGTGGACCGGGTGGTGAACGCCCTGATTGCGGCTGAACGGGCCAACATTCAACTGGGATTTGAACGTGCGGCAGCCATTGACCTGGCAGGGCGGGATGTATTGCAGGCAGTTCAGATGAGCGTTAACCCTCGGGTTATCGAGACTCCGATCGTATCGGCCGTTGCCAAAGACGGGATTGAAGTTCGCGTGCGAGCACGGGTTACTGTGCGTGCCAACATTGACCGGCTTGTGGGTGGTGCCGGAGAGGAAACGATTCTGGCGCGTGTAGGAGAAGGTGTTGTAAGTACAATT